>JBGVDY010000307.1:0-21210 GCA_045119585.1 Acutalibacteraceae bacterium
AAAGGAGACACTTCGTAAAGAAGTGTTCTCCCTTATTCATTTTTTATATAAAAATTGACACTTTCTACTTGAAAGTGTCATAGTGGGTTACGCACTTTCAAATGTGCGTAACGGGAGTACATATTTTTCAAACTAACCTATCTCAAAAATAAGAATATTAAGTGATATTGTGAGACAGGTCTCACAGTGATATTTTGCGTTATCACGCAAAGTGATATTGAAACTTGCAGTTTCAGTGATATTATATTCGCCCCAAAAACTCGCGAAACGAATATAACTTGGGCGTAGCCCAAATATAACTGCGTAGCAATATAACTCGCCGCCTGCGAATATAACTGTGGCACCTTCCTTACGGAGGGTGCCACAAAGGTGGGTTCATTTTGTCAAATGGCAATTTTTTAAATTTCGCCGTATATTTTTTCTGCAATTTTTTGCATTCGGTTTTTATCAACCTTTAAAACCTTTCTGTCATAGCTTAAAAGACCGTTGGTTTCATCTTCCACGTCTGAAAGCTGGGTATAAACCGTAGCGCAAAGACCTTTTTCTATAAGCGGTACAATCTCGTTTAAATAAAGGGTTTCTAAGGCATCCATAAACTCGTTTTGCTCTTTAAAAAAGCGGTATCCGTAGGTGTTGTAGGGGTTGGCAACGTGACCTTCGGGTTTATAGGAATAACCGCCGAATTCCGATAAAACAAAGGGCTTATGGGACTTTTTAAATTTTACCTTTTTAAAATAAACGTGCTCACTTTCTACGTCACTCTCTTGGGCTTTAAACCAGCCTGAAGTTGTGTCGAAAATACGTGATTTGTTTAAATTTTTAAAGTATTTATACATATTATCGCTGTCAAATTGACCCCAACCTTCGTTAAAGATGGTCCAATATACAACACTAGGGTGGCTGGTAAGGGTTTCAAGCGCTCTAAAGCCACATTTTCTAAAGGCTTCACGAGATTTTCTATTTTTGTGCAGGTGCTTGTCACACAACTTTTTCATACCAATAGTGGGTAAAGCGGTATCGCGTAAGAATGAATATTTGCCGTTATTTATAAAATCCTGAAAAACCGCCATACCGTAAATATCACAGTAGTAATAGAAAAGCTGTGGCTCGATTTTAATATGCTTTCTTAACATATTAAAGCCTAATTCTTTCATAGAAAGAATATCGTTTTTAAATTCTTCGGGTGAAGCAGGGGTGAAAATACCGTCGGGGAAATAGCCCTGGTCTAAAAGACCGTGGAAAAAGTAAGGCTTACCGTTAAGGCATAGACGTGGAACACCGTCTACAATCTTACTTTCAATTTTTCTAAAGGCGAGATATGACTCAACCTTATCTTCGCCCGATTCAACCGTGAAGCGATAAACGTTAGGGTTTTCAGGAGTCCATAAAAGCGGATTTTCAAGCTTGATTTCGGCTAAAGCGCCATCTAATTTGAATTGTTTATCACCTTCGGGGGTGTGTAGGGTCAGTGTTCCTTCCGAAACGCCAAGCGCCCATACGTCAACCGCCTTGTCATCGCCAATTATTTCAATATCGGTTATATATTCTTCAGGTACGCTTTCAATCCAAACAGTTTGCCATATTCCCGAAACGGGTGTATACCACATTCCGCCACGCTTATGCTTTTGCTTGCCATAGGGTAAAATATGCGAATTAAGATTATCTTTAGCAATTACAATAAGTGTATTTACACTTTGTAGATGCTCAGTTATATCGAAACAAAACGGGTCGTAACCGCCTTCGTGAAAGCCTATTTCTTGCCCGTTTAAAACCACCTTTGCGGTTTGGTCTACAGCGCCGAAGTGAAGTAAAACCTTTCCTTTATTAAACCCGTCAGGCAGGGTAAACTCTCTTTTATATATAAGGTAGTTGCGGTCGGAAATTAGTCTGTTTATGCCCGATAAAGCCGATTGCGGACAAAAAGGCACAATGATTTTTTCACTAAAATCGGTTGGAATATTACCGGTTTTATTAACGCAAAAATCCCACTCCCCATTAAGGCAAAAAAACGAATCGCGCTTTACTCTGGGGCGAGGATACACATTCCAGTTTTCTATGTTAAAATTTTCTCCGCTTTTTGTATAAAGGGTTAAAAGTTTATTTTTCTTCATAAAAAACCTCTTTTAGTCTTTGGTTTATGGCTTCTCGGGTTTCTAAAATATAATCACTCGATAACGGATAGTGATTAAAATCGATTTTGCCGTACTTTTCAATAATTTCAAGCACTGCTTCTTTTCCGATTTTACTTTCAAGCAGCTTTGCCGCCATCATATCCTGAAGCGCTTGGTGGAACACTTTAAATCTAAGCGACGGTATGGCGCCGGCTTTTGCAGGATAAACAACAAACGGGTCGCCCGCAGGGAAGCCACCGTCGGCATCGGTTGAAAGATAGGGATTTATTTTGTGGGTGGAAAGACGGCTGTAATAAAAATTATAGCCCCATTGTAAAAAACCTTTTATAGAGAGTGTATAAAGCTGAAGGCCTGTAATACGGTTGCGAAAAGACGGCATTGCAATAAAACGGTTGCTGTAATTGTCAACACCCTGCATACAGCAGTAATAACTCCAAACGTTTTGAATTTTTTGCTCTAAAAACGGTTTTACTTCATTTGTGGCAACAACAGGGGTATCTATAAAGCCTTTATTGTAAAGCTCAAGGTCGGAAATAGCATCCATAAGCTTAAACTCACCAAGAAGCGGCTTTAGGAATTTATATATTTTTCCATAACGCTCAATGTGCTTTTGTTGTGGCTCGTCGGATATATGAAAATACACCTTATCTTTATCCCAATATTGCGACAAAATCTGCTTTAATTGGGGCAAAAGCTGTGTTAAAAAGTCTTTGTATTCGTCGCTTAAAGCGTCGGTCTTCCAACCGAATTTTTTAACACTTTTACCGTTTTGTTTTACTACAATTTTTGGCGTATGCATGGCGCCCCATTGACTGAAAAGATGCGAAATTTCAAGGTATTTTATACCGTGCTTTTTGCAAAGGGTTATCCATTTAATAAGCTTTTTAAAGTCAAAGGTATAAATTCCTCTTTCAAGCGTAATATCAATAAGCTGAACGGTTGGACGTTCAAAACCGACTTTAGTATCAAGCGCGGGAGTGAATATGGGGGTTAATATCATATTTAGCCCGTGCTCGGTGTATAAAGCCATAAAACTTTCTATTAAATCCCAATGCTGTTTTGAAAGCGGCTTTACGTTGTAAAAATCGGCAATACAGTCAAGGTGAAACCAATTTGTAACCGGAATATCGGTTTTTGGAATATCTACACCAATGACGTCAAGTGTGAAATCACTCTCGCCCCAAATTTCGCCGTCACATTTAAAAACAATTTTAATTTTATGTGTGCCGATTTTTACGCTTTTATGGGGTTTTACGCTTACCCAAAGACTTTTGTAAAAATTATGGCTTGCTAAAATGCAAGAAGTGTACGGCTCTAAAATATCGGGGTAAAGACCCGCTTTGTGCGAAAGGTAGCAATCGTCGAAATAATCGTTAAAATGCGGTAAATATACAGGTGCGTTTTTAACCGAAAAAAGCTTAATGCAATCGGCAATATCGGATAAAACTTCTATTGTAACTTCCTTTTCTTCGACCGATTTTTCGCCTAACTTAAATGCAATTTGGTAGGAAAATTCTTCATCTAAAAGACAAGTTGCAGTATTATAGCTTTTGGCTTTTAAATTAGGAAAATGGAAAATTTTTTCAAGCGAAGATACATTTTTTAAAAGTAATTTTGACATAATTTCACCATTAAAAAATTTTGATTTTTTTAAGAAAAGGCGCCTGCTCTTGCGCGGTATAAAGACTTATTTTGCCCGAAATTATAAAGCAAAGGGCAACTGTGGGTATAAAATACCAAAAGCCTACGCCCGAGAAAAGTTCGAAACTGAGTGCGATAGAAGCCAGCGGACAATTTGTAACACCGCAGAAAAGTAAAATCATACAAAGCGCCGCGCCAAAGGGAATCGGTAAACCTAGAAGACTTGCAGCAAGCGCCCCAAAGGTAGAGCCTATAAATAAGGTTGGTACAATTTCGCCACCTTTAAAGCCTACCGCTACCGAAACACAGGTGAAAAGCAGCTTCAAAACAAAGGCTTCGGGCTTAAAGCTTAGGGAATTCGTGTTAAAATCGCTTTCAAAAATACGCTCAATAACCGAAACGCCTGCGCCGTTATAATCCCCGTTTCCTACAATGAAAGTTAAGCCAAGAATTATAAATCCGCCAATAAAAATGCGTAAATACGGGTTTTTAATAAATTTTTTAGCAAATGCTGCCGAATGTCTTAAAGAATGGCAAAAGCCTATACTTAAAACGGCGGTAAGTACTGTTAAAACCACTACTTTCCAAGCGGTATCGAAAGAAAATACGGGTAATGATTGTAGTGAAAATCTTTCGGGGTGAGCGCCTAAAAGTTGTGATATTAAGAACGCGGTAAAAGAAGATATAAGCGATGGCAAAGCTGATTTTAAATGCAACGCACCAACACATACTACTTCAAGAACAAAGAAAAATGCGGTAATCGGTGTGCCGAAAACAGCGGAAAATACCGCCGCCATTCCCGCGCGGATAAGAATACCGCCGTACGGTTTATCAAACCTTAAAAGTTTAGAAACCGCCACCGCCAGACCGCCACCAATTTGAAGTGCAGCACCTTCACGACCTACAGATGCACCAAAAAGATGTGAAATTATTGAAGCGCCAAACACGCCAAGCGTTAAAAGTGGCGACAAACCGTCTTTATTGTTGGCAAAATCAAGAACGGTGTTAGTGCCTTGACCCGAAATGTTAAGTTTTTTGTAAATAAATACAATTAAAATACCGCCTACAGGCAGAAAACATAAAACCCAAGAGTAAGCCGTACGAACACTAGTAACAAGGCCTATTAAAAGCGAAAAAACGGTGCCTATACTACCGCCAATAAGCCCTAAAATAAGGCTTGCCAAAAGCAATTTTATAAAAGCCTTAAAATTTTTGCCTTCCAAACGATTGCCCCCTTTTTTGTTGTTTTTAATATTTTACCACATAAAGCAAAAAAGAACAAGCAAAGAAAACCACCGCCAAAATTTCTTTAATAGAAACATAAGCGGTGGACGGGTTTACTTACTTTGTTTTAACCTTTTTGACACTCGACCAAGCGGAATATATTTTTTCACCGTCAACAGTTTTGTAGGTTCTTATTTTAACGTAATAAGTTTTCTTTGATTTCAAATTTTTAACGGTTTCAGACGTGGTTGTGTCTTTTTTAATAAGCACGTCTTTGTAGGAAGAGAAAGAAGATTTAAGGCTATATCTTATTTGATAACCGGTTGTTTGAGTGGTTTTCTTACTCCAACTTATTTTAAAGGCATCGTTTTTAGCGGTAAGCCCCTTAATAGAGGTGGGCTTTGGCTTAATGGTAAAGGTTTTATAAATCGTGCTGCCCAAACTGCCTTTTATGGTAATTTTCACCTTGTATTCGCCAACGTTTTTTCTGCCGTCAGGGTAAGACACAGTGTAATATGAACTGCCTATAAGCTTTCTTCCGTTATAATCTGTTACTGTAACGGTTGGCTTTTGCGCTTTGCCGTTATATACGTACGAGCCAGAGGATAGTTTTATTGTAGGTAATATATTGTAAACGGTTAAACCGTAAGCCTTGCTGTCCCATTTAAAATAATTTGTTTTACTATTATTATCATTATAATAAATAACAAAATCGTTATAAGCATTTTTAAGCTTTGTGCTTCCGTGCTTTTTGATTAGTGAATACATATCCTTGCCATAAGCATTTGAAACCTTTTTATGCATTTTGGAATATTCTTTTATGAAACTTTCGTATTCGCGCATATCAAAAAGTGTCATAGATTGCTTATGCTTGCCTTTTTTAAGGTTTTTCTTGCAGTATTTCCAATATTTGCTGGTTATCTTGATAATATTTTCGCCGGCACTTCTTACAGATTCACCCATTTCAAACATTGCGTGGTACTGACTATCAATATTGTTCTTTTCAAAAACATTGTAGTCCCAATCATCCATAGAAAATCCGCCATAGTTAAATTGGGATGCTAACATATAATTGGTGAAAGGATAATAAACGTTTAGAAAATCTGTGTTAGACGTTTGACAGTTAGTACCAAAATCTATAAGAGCAAACTTGTTGCCAAAAATAGATACACCCTTATTTAACGTTGCTTTTGTGTCCTCAACGTTCATACATCCGCAAAAACCAATATTACCGTGACCGGAATACTTAAGAATAACGTTTTTAGAAGGAGATTTTTTCTTGACAATTTTAAAAAAGCTAATATAGGCATCCTTCATGGTCGAACTACATTTTGAGATGTTGTCTGTATTTTTGCATTTAATACTTTTTATACAAAAAGACTCGCGCCATTCAACGTATTTTTTCAAACCGCTTTTGGTTGAAACGTCACAAGAAAAATCAAAGCCTTCTTTTTCGTTGTGCTCTACGTTATTGGGGAATTTGTATAGGTTGATTCGGTCTTCCCAAATAATAACGTCGTATAAAATATATCCATCGGCATCTTTTATTGGCGCCGCAACGTGCACTCCGCCCCAATTATCACTAAAACCGCAGGTGGCAAAAGAAGTTCTTATAACAACCGCAGGGTTTTTCTTGGATATAACGTTTGCATCGGCCGCAAAAACAGCAGGAACAGCAGAAAAAACGCTACTCATTATTATTGCAACGGCTAAAATAAGACCTATAATTTTTTTCACAAAGCTCTCCCCTATATTAAATATTACAATTCTACCCAATATAATAACATACTACAAGGTTACTCGCAAGGGTAAATGCGATTTTTGAGAAAATAAAAAAGCATCAACCGTTATGGTTAATGCTTTCTTTGGCTTGGGCACAAGGATTCGCCGTCTGCTTCGCATACTGTTCCGCTTGTCGACCCAATGCTACGCATTCGGTACCCGACTATGCGCTCTTTGCTAAAAACAGTCCACCGGACTGTTTTTTACGCTTCAGACCTTCTCAGGTTCGAATCTATTTTTACTAAATCAAATTAAAAGAGCCGACCTAATGGTCAGCTCTTTTGAATTGGCTGGGGCACAAGGATTCGAACCTTGAAATGACGGAGTCAGAGTCCGTTGCCTTACCATTTGGCGATGCCCCAAAATATGATTAACAAGAATATTATACCCTTTTTTAAAAGGATGTCAAGATTAATTTTAAAAATATCTTGAAAAAATTACAGTTATATGTTACTATACTTACGTTGTATAACAACTTATTTACTATTCACTTTTGCTTTAAGCACGGGGGCGTAGCTCAGCTGGGAGAGCGTTTGACTGGCAGTCAAAAGGTCATGGGTTCGATCCCCACCGTCTCCACCAAACGAAAACATACCTATAAAAATAGGTGTGTTTTCGTTTTAATAGTATGCAAGAATTAAAATACAATACTTAAGTTCGATAAAGGTGATTATATGTTTTTGGATTATGAAAATTTTCTAGATCTTAAAACCTGCTCTTCTCTGAAGGGTATTTTGGCTTGTCTAGTATTAATTTGTCATTTGCATGCAAATATCAGTCTCTTTTCAAACAATATTTTCGGTTCTGTTTTTTCTGCTTTTGGTTATTTGGCAGTATCTGTTTTTTTCTTTTTGTCAGGTTATGGTTTGTGCGAGGCATCTTTTAAAAACAAACTTTACATTCGCGAATTTCCTCAAAAAAAATTATTACCATTTTTCCTTATTTGTAGTTTTACAATACTAATCTATTTACTAAGAGATATTTTTGTTGGCACAGATATTGATTTCACACTTTTAATACAATCTTTTTTCTTTGGTAAAACGATTGTCGATAATGGATGGTATCTACAATCTCAATTGCTCTTCTATTTATTTTTTTACATAGTTAATATATTTTCAAAAGAAAATAATACACATAAAATGTTCGGATACTTTTTTGTTTTTGCTTTATACTATATTTTATGTGCATCACATCAACTATCATCTACATGGTATGAATCCTCCTTTTGTTTTCCATTAGGAATATTATATTCAAAGTACAAGCAAAATATTAATTGTTATGTTTTCAAATCCAAAAATAAAACCGCCATCATTTCCATACTGGTTTTTATTTTATTTATGGCAACGTTATTTTTTGGAAACAAACCACTTTTAATTTCTCAAATTAGGATATTAATTAAAAGTATTTCCTCATTATTTTTTTCCGTTTTAACTATATTAATCATCTCATTCGTTTCACCAAAAAACATTATTACATCTTTTTTGGGTAAAATTTCTTTAGAAATTTATCTTTTACAGGGTATTTTTCTTAATATATTTAGAAATCAATTTCCAATTAAAAATGATTGGCTATATGTTTTAACAGTTATTGTTTTTACAATAATCTTCTCTGTATTATCACACCCAATATATAAATATATTGGCAACATTACTAAGAAGCATCGTATAAATAAAAAACTTGCTTGAGACCTTCAATTTCCCTAATTGGTATAGCGAAAATTGGGATGCTCTTTGGGATTGTCTTAGATATTTATTTGATGATGAAAAATATATTGTCGAATTGCATAATTTAGATTCATTAAATAAAAAGTTGCAAGAAGAATGCAAACTGATGTTAGAAGTTTTTGATGATGTGCATAATGAAACTTCAAATTTTGAGTACAAAATCATATCATAAAATTTGTAGGGTGCGTTTATGCTTGTGTTGGGAGAGCGTTTGACTGGCAGTCAAAAGGTCATGGGTTCGATCCCCACCGTCTCCACCAAAAACCGTCGACTTCAAGTCGGCGGTTTTTACTTTTTAGTACGCTAAGCGATTGTTTTTTGCCCGCTCAAAATGAGTGGGTATTTTTTGTTTCAAAGTACTTTTTATTGGACTCATAGTATGATATAATATGTTTGCAAAGCCGATGATGGTTTGTTTTGTGCGACCCTGTTGTGTCCAGGTCATCTTGTCAAGTGCCTGAACTCATCATCGGCTTTGCACCATAATATGCGTTTTCGAGGTGAGAAATATGAAAAACATCTTTATATTAAACAGCACTGAATCTAAATTGAAATACATAAAGGTTTCGGCGCCTACCATTTATGAAAGAATTCTATCTGAATTAGAAAATGATAATACGCCTGTCGCTGATTTCAAAAACAGCTTGATCATTTCAAAAGCAACTTTTGAAGCTTTTGAAGCATCGGGTGTGGAAGCGATTATTACAACAGATATTTATGATGTGCCCGCTATACAACACTACCTTACCAAAGGAACCACTGCGCTTATTGATGGTAAATATGGTGTTGTTGACAGCAAATGTTTTACACGTTGCCCCTTTTTAGAATCAATCACCTTCGAGGAAGGTGTAGAGTGCATAAAAGAACAAGTACTTTGTGACAACCCTTTAGTTAAGAGCATTACCTTCCCCGAATCACTAAATTTTATAGGTGCTAATGCATTTCGAAATTGCGAGAACTTGAGTGAGGTTGTTTTTAAGAATCCTAAGACATGGATTTCACCCGATGCTTTTGAAGGGACGCAATGGTTTTCACAACACACGGAAGAATTCGTTATCATAAATGGTCAACTTTTAAAATATAATGGTAATTCTGAAGATATAATCATTCCGGAAGGCATAGAACATATTTCAGAACAAGTCTTTAGCGAAAATGAGCAAATCAAAACAGTTTCTTGCCCTTCTACCCTTGAAACAATATGGACATATTCATTTGCTGATTGCACTAATCTGCAAAAAGTGATTCTAAACGATAATCTCAAAATAATTTCTTTATGTGCATTTGAAGGGTGCATCAATCTAAAGGAAATTAATTTCCCCAAAAGTTTAGAAGATTTAGGTGCCATGGCTTTTGACAGAAGAACATTAATTTCTTTTTATGATACAAACAAAACACTTACGGAGCATATCACAGAAACTTATCCTAATCACACTATTATTGATTAGTGGTCAGCTGAGCAGAGCATTTACGCTCTGCTCGGCTTTTTCCATTGACTTTTCGCGTATTTGCCGTTATAATAATGAAAAAATACGTCACCGGAGGCTGTGCGCCGTAGCGCCGAAAAGCCGGATTAGGTGTCCGAGTGAGCTCGGGTTATTGTCTACACAATAGCCGGAGCCTTTTTCTTTTTTAGGAGGTACTTATGAAAAATACAAAGGTTACCCTTGTTCCCTTGACCGCCGATGACCGTGAGCAGTTTATCCTCGATAATCAATGGTCGTTTAAGTATGGTGCGCTGGAAGAATTCGGCGAACGTGACGACCATATCGACGACGACGGTGAGATCATTTCTCGCAAAACGATTGAACGTTGCATCGACGACCCTCATAGCGAAACCTACCGCATTATGCTGGATGGCAGAAAGGTGGGCGGTGTGATTCTCAAAATCAATAACGAGACTCACCACAACGAACTGGAAATCCTCTTTGTTTCCCCCGAAGAGCATACCAAAGGCATCGGCTGCGGTGCGTGGCTGGCGGTGGAAGCCCTCCACCCCGAAACGGTTGTCTGGGAAACCTGCACCCCGTATTTTGAAAAGCGGAATATCCATTTCTACGTCAACAAATGCGGTTTTAAAATCGACGAGTTCTGGTGCGAGTATTTTACTCCAACCCACCAGCCTTGCGATGAAGACCACGACCAGGGTGAAGGACCCGATGAAATGTTCCACTTTATAAAAAGAATGAAATAAGTATCTGTTGAAACAACCTAAGTTTTATGGTAGAATATTTAATGAGTAAAGGTAGTTACAATAGCATTGAAATTAACGAGGCGTTGGTTGCCTTTGACCAAAGTTTGTTTGGAGCGTAAGATATGAATAAAATTAAAATAACCGTTATGCGAAAAGCAAGGTATGATGATTTGATTGAAAAATATGAAAACCCAATAGAACATGCTTGCGAGTTACAGGAGGGTCAGGTCTTTATTTGCGAAGGCTGGAAAAAGCCGAAGGGATTTTGTGATAGTGCGTGGGAGAGTGTTTCGGCGTTTGTTATGGCGCTCGCTCACGGAGGAGAAAATTTCTATGACGGATGGATGAAAAATCCGAAATCTGCAATGATTTCTTGCAACGACGGGTTTCGTCCCGTTAGTTTTTTAATTGAGGTTATCAAGTAAGGAGTTTGTTATGTTGAAATTTGTCTGTTACCCTAAATGCACTACTTGTCAAAGAGCTAAAAGTTGGTTGGATGATAATAAAATGGAATATGAGCTTAGGGATATTAAACTCGACAACCCAACACTTGAGGAGTTAACCGGATGGTATAACAAAAGCGGGTTGCCGCTCAAAAAGTTTTTTAATACAAGCGGTTTGCTTTATAAATCGTTAGACCTAAAAAACAAGCTGCCCGAAATGAGCGAAAACGAGATGTTAAAGCTTCTCGCTACTGACGGTATGCTTGTTAAACGTCCTTTGCTTATAGGTGATGATTTTGTGTTAGTTGGCTTTAAGGAAACCGAATGGATGATGAATTTGAAATGAAAACTACAGATACAGGATATATAAACAAAAACGATCAAAAGAATTTGGGTTGTGTTGGTGTGTCCAACACCCATTATAATCAGAAATTCTATCAAATGAAATGCTTAAAATGCGGAACGGAATACAAGGCTAACGGTTGTGACGTGTGGTTACGAAAATGCCCTAAATGTTCGGCAAAATAATCTATAGCTTTTTATGCGACCGGCCTCTCTTTTATTGGTGTACAACGGTGACATCAAATGAAAGAGGGGTTTTATTTTGGAAAAAGCGGTTTGTAACGTCTAATAAGGTGCACCGCTTAAAGCGGCTCAACACAAAACTATTAGTACAGTTTATCGGCAACGAGGAAAGGTTGATAAAATTTTTTGTGCCAATTTTCGTTTTTTTTGTTGCCAAATTTTGATTTTTTTGATATAATGGTAAAATCATCAAAAAAATATAAATGAGGGAGATTATAAAGATGAAGAAAATATTATCAATTTTATTGGCAATTGCTTTAGTTTTTGCACTTGCCGCATGTGGCGGTTCGACCACAATGACTATGGGTACAGGTAGCCCTACAGGCACATACTACGCTTATGGCGGTATTATTGGCCAGTACATCAAAAACAATGCAGGTATTACAGTTAACGCTGTATCTACCGGTGGCTCTAAGGACAATATTCAGGGTATTGATGCAGGTGACTATCAGTTAGGTACCGTTCAATCTGACGTTATGGACTACGCTTGGAAGGGTACCCGCTCTTTTGAAGCAGATGGCAAAATTGATACCTTCCGCACAGTTGCAGGTCTTTACGCAGAAGCAGTTCAGCTTGTTACCACTAACGAGGACGTTAAATCTGTTGCAGATTTAAAGGGCAAGAAGGTTTCTATCGGTGCTCCGGGTTCAGGCGTTTACTTCAACGCTATGGACGTTCTTGCTGCTGCAGGTCTTACAGAAAAGGACATTAAACCCCAGTATCAAAACTTTGACGAAAGTGCTGATGCACTTAAGAACGGTCAAATTGATGCGGCATTTATCGTTGCAGGTGCTCCTACCCCTGCTATTACCGAGCTTTGCATGACCAATTCAAAGGCACGCATTGTTCCTGTTGACGGTGCTATTGCAGATAAGCTTATGAAAGAAAATACCTTCTATTCGGTTTATAAAGTTCCTGCAAATACCTATACTAACCAAAAGGAAGACGTTTTAACAGTTACTGTTAAGGCTACCTTAATCGTTGATGCAAACGCAAGCGAAGAAGATGTTTACAATCTTACCGCTGCTATATTTGAAAATAAAGATGCTATTGCAAAAGAACATGCAAAGGGTGCTGAATTAAGCCTTGAAAATGCAACCGACGGTATGACCGTTCCGTTCCATGCAGGCGCTGCTAAATATTTCAAAGAAAAGGGAATTGAAGTAGCAGTTCAGTAATTTATAGATTTCTGAAAAAGTGATAGCTGCGGCATAAAGTCGCAGCTATTTTAATGATTTTTAAGAAAGGTAGGGAGTTTTTTGTTATTCTCTAAAAACAAGAAAACGGTGGCAGACGAGCCAATGGATTTAGAAGCGGTAATGAAAAAATTCGACCGCGAGTCCAATACACGTGTTTGGGAAGGTACACCCAAAATTATAATAAACTGCATATTGGCCGCCTTTTCTTTATTTTGTATTTACGTAACCTTTTTCGCAACCTGGCTTGATGCAATAAGACTTTCAAGCTTTGTTGGGTGTATTGTATTTATAGGTTTTTTGGTTTACCCGGCTAAAAAGGGTATGCAAAAGGTTAATTATATACCTTGGTACGACTATATACTTATGTTGGCAGGCTCGGGTTCGTTTTTTTATTTTACCTTTGATGCAATGACCATTATCCAACAAGGCAACCGTTTTCAGTTGCACCAAATTATAATTGGTACAGTGGGTATTCTTTGCCTTTTAGAGCTTTGTCGCCGATGTGTTGGTATTCCGATTATTATTGTAGCAAGTGCATTTATTGTTTACGCAATAGGCTGGGGACTCACTAACCCCGATATACTTCGTAGGCTTGAAGGCTTGGTTGGCAAGCTTTTCTATACTACTACTTCGGGTATTTTATCTACACCAATCAATACTTGCTCAAAGTATATTGCCATATTTATTATATTTGGTGCATTTCTTGAAAGAACAGGTATTGCCGATTTCTTTATAAAGATTTCCAACTCGGTTGTTGGTGGATTTTCAGGCGGTCCTGCAAAGGTTGCCGTTGTAGCAAGCGCCATGGAAGGTATGGTTTCGGGCTCTTCGGTTGCTAATACTGTTGGCTCGGGCTCGGTTACTATTCCGCTTATGAAAAAGACAGGTTATAAGCCTGAATTTGCTGCCGCTGCCGAAGCTTCGGCTTCTACAGGCGGACAAATTATGCCACCTATTATGGGTGCCGCCGCTTTTCTTATGGCAGAAAACATAGGCGTTCCTTATAGCAACATAGTAGTACGCGCTATATTACCGGCAGTTTTATACTTCTTAGGTGTATTTATAACGGTTCACTTTGAAGCTAAAAAAGAAGGTCTCCGCGGTCTTACCAAGGATGAATTACCAAGATTTTTACCGCTTCTTAAGCGTGCATATTTGTTGTTGCCTCTTATTATTCTTATTGCGCTTGTCGGCTCAGGCTCTCGTTCAATAGCCTATGCGGCAGCTATTGCAATAGTGGCTACAATTATTGTAGGTCTTTTCAATAAAGAAGACCGCATCACACCAAAGCGCATTTGGGAAGCGCTCGCTGCAGGTGGTCAGGGTATGATTACTGTTGCGGTTGCGTGCGGTGTAGCAGGTATTATTGCAGGAACTATTACTATGACAGGTCTTGCAAATATGATGATTAATGGTATCGTAGCCTTAGCAGGCAGTCAGGTTATAGTTGCACTGTTTTTAACAATGATTTGTTGCATTATACTTGGTATGGGTGTTCCTACAACTGCAAACTACTGCATTATGGCGGCTACCTGTGCTCCAATTCTTATCAAAATGGGTGTTCCCGACCTTGCGGCACATTTCTTCGTTTTCTATTTTGGTATTGTTGCCGATTTAACTCCCCCTGTTGCTTTAGCGGCTTATGCGGGAGCGGCAATTGCGCAAGCAAACCCAATGAAAACCGCAATTACTTCAACCAAGCTTGCAATCGGCGCGTTTATAGTGCCATATATCTTTGCGCTAAATCCTGCAATGCTCTTTATAAACACAAATGCGTATGAAGTAATTTTGATTTGTGTAACTTCAGTTATCGGTATGTTCGGTGTTTCTTCCGCGCTTGAGGGGTACTTTATCCACAATATGCGTTGGTATGAGCGAGTAACGTCAGCAATTGGCGGATTATTGCTTATCTATCCCGGCATTGTAACCGATATAATAGGACTTGGATTAGTTGGAACAATTGTTTTAATGCAAATTTTAACCAAGAAAAAACTTAATGCTTAAAAAAAATCATTTTTTAGCTGAGCGTTTTTAAAAACGCTCAGTTTTTTTATACTATTAATTGACTTGAAAAATGTTATGTGCTATTATATATATGTATAACTATGTCTAGGAATATATCTTTTAATAAAACAGGTGATGTTAAATGGCAAGTCGTTTATCCCTTTCTACCCCTACTATGCACCAAGAAGAAATAGAATTTGTTAAAGAAGCGTTCGAGAAAAACTGGATTGCGCCTTTAGGCTTTAACTGTGATAATTTTGAAACCGAAATGGCAAATTATTTATCCGAAAAAGATAAATTTTCTTGCTTGGCGTTATGTTCAGGTACAGCCGCGCTTCATTTAGCTGTTAAGCTTGCAGGAGTAAAAAGAGGAGATATTGTTTTATGTAGTGATATGACCTTTGCAGCAACCGTAAACCCCGTTGTTTACGAGGGCGGCGTTCCGGTGTTTATTGACTCGGAAAAAGATACTTGGAACATGGATCCCGTAGCGTTGGAAAAAGCCTTTGAAAAATATCCACAGGCAAAGGTGGTTATGCTGGCGCATCTTTACGGCACACCCGCAAAGATGGATGAGATACTCGATATATGCAAAAAGCATAACGCAATTTTGATTGAAGATGCTGCCGAGGCTCTTTCAGCAAAATATAATGGTCAAAAATGCGGTACTTTCGGCGAATATAATGCAATAAGCTTTAACGGAAATAAAATTATCACCACTTCGGGTGGTGGGATGTTAATAACCGCTAATAAGGAAGCTCGCGATAAAGCTTTCTATTGGGCAACACAGTCGCGCGAATCTCTTCCTTGGTATGAGCATAAGGAGATTGGCTACAACTATCGTATGAGCAACGTTGTAGCAGGTATAGGTCGCGGTCAGCTTTTGCATCTTGAAGAACACCGCGAAAAGAAAACTGAAATTTATGACCGCTATAAAAAAGGTTTTGAAAATTGCCCTGTTTCGATGAACCCATATTTAGAAAATACAGTTCCTAATTTTTGGCTTTCCTGTATATTGCTTGATAAGGGCGTAAATATTACACCTTGTGAGATTATGGAAAAATTAAACGAGCATAATATTGAAACCCGTCCTTTGTGGAAACCGATGCATATGCAACCCGTTTTCAAGGATAATGATTTTATTACTGCAGAAAACACTGCCGTTAATGAAGATTTATTTTCTCGCGGACTTTGTTTGCCAAGCGATATAAAAATGACCGAAGCTGAGCAACAAACGGTTATCGATTTAATAAAATCTTACCTTTAAGGTGATTACATAATGTATGCTAAATACTTTAAAAGAATTGTTGATTTTTGTTTAAGTTTTTTTGCGCTAATAGTACTTTCTCCTGTTTTATTGGTTTTAATAATTTTGGGCGCTATAAAAATGCAGGGAAACCCGTTCTTTACTCAAGAACGCCCCGGTAAATCAGAACAGATTTTCAAACTTATTAAATTCCGCACTATGACTAATGCTAAGGATAAGAATGGCAACCTATTGCCGGACGAAGACCGCCTTACAAAATACGGACAATTTTTACGCTCTACTTCACTTGATGAATTGCCTGAGCTTTTAAATATTTTAAAGGGCGATATGTCGATTGTGGGACCAAGACCGCTTTTGGTACAGTATCTACCCCTTTATAATGAACGCCAAAAGCTACGCCATTTAGTTCGCCCCGGACTTACGGGACTCGCACAAGTGAACGGAAGAAACTCACTTACTTGGGAGCAAAAGTTTGAAGACGATGTAACTTACATAGAAAATATTACATTTTTTGGTGATATAAAAATAATTTTCAAAACCGCGATTGCGGTTTTAAAGCGTGAGGGTATTTCTCAAGAAAACAATGTTACAATGGAAGAATTTAAAGGAATACGCGAGGAAAGAATAGATGCGTAATTTAATAATTATCGGTGGCGGCGGTCACGCGAAAGTCGTTGCGGACATTGCTGTACAAACGGGCTATAATGTTTTAGGCTTTTTGGATGATAATAGTGACGTTTGCGAACTTTTAGGGTTTAAGCGGCTTGGTAATATTGCAGACTGTGTAAAATATGGTAAAGAAGTAGCTTTTGTTATTGCTATAGGAAACAATAAAATTCGCAAAGAGATTTTTTCAAAATATGATTTAAACTATATAACTTTAATACATCCTACAGCTATAATAGGTCCGCAGGTAAGCGTTGGCACCGGAACGGTGGTTATGGCGGGTGTTATTATAAACGCTTGCGCAAAAATAGGCGTTCAGTCTATAGTAAATACTGCTTGTGTTGTAGAGCACGATGTTGTTATAGGTGATTTTACAATGTTAGCACCTCATAGTACAGTTTGCGGTTTCACAAAAATCGGTAATAACTGTTGGGTGGGAGCAGGCGCTACTATCAATAATGTTATGAAAATTTGCGATGATTGTATTATCGGTGCAGGCGCAACAGTTATTCGTAGTATTGAAAAGGCTGGTACTTATGTAGGTGTACCGGCGGAAAAGATTAGATAATTCGGAGTGAAAAAATATGGCTTTAACACTTATGTATATAACAAATAACCCGAAAATTGCCGCTATTGCACAACAAGCAGGTGTCGATAGAGTGTGGGTTGATATGGAGTATATTGGCAAGGAAGCGCGACAAGCAGGTATGAATACTGTAAAATCATTTCATACTGTTGATGATATCAAAGCCTTGCGCCCGATTATTACTTCTTCTGAGCTTTTGGTAAGAGTTAACCCTATTCACGATGCCACAAATGAATATTGTAGCAGTGAACAAGAAATTGAAGATACTTTAGCCGCCGGTGCGGATGTTATAATGCTTCCAATGTTTAAAACCGCTCTGGAAGTTTCACGTTTTGTAAAAGCGGTTGGTGGTAGGGCAAAAACCGTGCTTTTATTTGAAACTGCCGAGGCAGTAGAAAATATAGACGACATACTTTCAATTGAAGGTATCGACGAAGTACACATTGGACTTAATGATTTGCATCTTGCTTATGGGCAAAAATTTATGTTCGAGCTTTTATGTGACGGCACGGTGGAAAAACTTTGTAAAAAGTTTAAAGAAAAAGGCATTAAATATGGGTTTGGCGGTATAGCGCGTGTTGGATTTGGTACGCTGCCTGCAGAACATATTATAGCCGAGCATTACCATTTAGGCTCAACTGCCGCAATACTTTCTCGTGGTTTTTGCGATGCAAATATTGTAAAAGACCCTAACGAAGTTAAGGATATTTTCATTGAAGGCGTAAAAAACATCAGGATTAAAGAGAAAGAAGTTTCCGCTTATTCTAATTTTGAATATGAAGAAAATCTCGAAATAATTAAATCAAAAGTCAAAGAAATAGTAAACGCTATAGAAAAGGCTAAAAAATGAAAAAAATTTGTTTTATAACAACTGTTGCTATTACACTTGAATCGTTTGTAGTTGAAACGGCAATAAACCTTTATAAAACCGAAGGCTATGATATAACATTAATATGTGACCATAACCCCGATTTTGCGGCATCGCTACCTGAGTATTTGCACTATATTCCCGTGAAAATGGGCAGAGGCATTGATTTCAAAGCTTTGGGTTCTATAAAAGAACTTTACAAAATTTTAAAAAAAGGAAAGTACGATTTAGTACAGTACTCTACCCCAAATGCCAGTTGCTATGCAAGTATAGCGGCGTTTTTCGCACGTATTCCTGTAAGGGTTTATGCACAATGGGGTGTTCGCTATGTGGGACTAAGTGGCTTTTCAAGAAAGATTTTCAAATTTATTGAGAAAATCGTTTGCCGACTTTCAACCAATATTCGTGCCGTAAGCTTTAAAAACATGCAGTTTGCAATCGATGAAAACCTGTATAAAAGCGAAAAGGCCTCAGTAATAGGAAATGGTGGCACAATTGGTGTTGATATGACCGATTATGATGTGGAAAAGAAGGAAGCTTGGCGCGAAGAAATCAGGAATAAATATGCACTTTCAGAATCGGATTTTGTGTTCGGTTTCGTGGGTCGTATTTCTGCCGACAAGGGCTGTTTTGAATTGCTTGAATCTTTTAAATGCCTATCTGCCGAAAATGATAATTTAAAGCTTTTGATAATAGGGCCTAAGGAAGAAAATTGTAATATTTCTAAGGAATTGTTAGATTGGGCAGATAAATCAAAGGCGGTAATTTTTACAGACCTTGTAGCTAAAAGAGATATGAAAGCCTACTATTCTGCAATAGATGTGTTGGTGCATCCCACCTATCGTGAGGGCTTTGGTATGGTTATTCAAGAAGCGGGTGCGCTTGCGATTCCAACTATTACAACCAATATTCCAGGAGCTTCGGAAGTAATGGAAGATGGTATTTCTTGCATGCTTGTAGAGCCTAAAAATACCGCCGAACTTCAAAATGCAATGAAATTTTTATCAGAAACACCCGAAAGGGTTTCGCAACTTGGAGATGCGGCTTTTAAGCGCACAAAAGAATTATACGCACGGCCAATTATGCTTGAGAATCAGCGAATAGATTACAAAAAATTATTAAGCGGAGAATGAAGTAATGAAAACCATTCTTACTGATAGACCGATATTCGAAGACGGTCTTAAAGATATAGCAGTAAAGATAATTAAAATCGGTGAATTAAATAAATTTGATGGCGATACTGATATAATCGCTGTTGTGGGTTCACGTGCTATGGCAAAAACCTGTGCTAATATGAATTTGCCCAAACTTGAACTTTTTCAACTTACAAGTGCAGGCTTTGATGGTGTGCCTATAGAAAAGTTCGCACAAAAAAGTGTTGCAGTTGCTAATGCAGGCACAGTTTATTCGATTCCTATTGCAGAGACGGTTGTTTTTGGGATTTTGCAAATGGCTAAAAAACTTCGCAAAAATCCGAATAGCCGTAGGTTTAAATTAACGCGTGGATATAAAGAAATTTCCGAATTACAAGACAAAAATGTTCTTATTCTGGGAGCGGGGAATATTGGAACAGCTGTTGCAAGGCGTCTTGCAAGCTTTGGTATGAACATTGATGGCTATGACCCATATTGTATAGAAAAGCCGGAATATGCGAAAATCTTTAGAACAAAAGAAGAATTATTAAAAAATCTCAACTTGTATGATTACATAGTTTCAACCTTGCCAGACAATAAGGAAACAAATGGTTTTATTAACAAAGAATTGCTTTCGGTAATGAAAAACACAGCTGTTATTGTGAATGTGGGTAGAAAAGCAGTTTTTAATAACGATGATTTTTATAACGCCTTAAAATGTCACCAACTAGGCGGAGCGGTACTTGATATGTTTGAAAAAATACCCAACCCAATAACTAATAAATTCCGCCGCCTTAGAAATACCGTAATACTTCCGGGCGTTGCGGCAATATCACAAGAAGTTGGACTGCGACTTAAAACTTATATCGAAAACAATATTTGCGCTTTAATAGAAAATCGCGAAATTTCTAATGTAATTAACGGAGTAAAATAATTATGTTTTTTAGCGTTATTGTTCCTGTTTACAATGTTGAAAAATATTTGAAAGAATGTGTCGACAGTATTCTTTGCCAAAGCTTTAAAGATTTTGAGCTAATTTTGGTAAATGACGGAAGCACCGACTCAAGCGGTCGAATTTGTGACGAATATGCCAAAGAAGATAGTCGCGTAAAAGTTATACACAAACAAAATGGGGGGCAATCTACAGCTCGAAATGTAGGGGTAAATTCTGCTATAGGTGATTTTGCTGTTTTTCTTGATAGCGATGATCTAATAGCTGATAGCAATTTCTTTTTGGATTTAAAAAACAAAATTAAATCCGATACCGATATAGTTGTTTTTCGTTATTGTAAATATTATGGCAGCCATACCGACGAATGTGGCATTTCGCTGGCCGATATAAACAGCGACAACAAAATAGCATTTTTGGAAGAGTTAGTTAAGCGGGATGCTTTTTTCTGTTCTTGTTGGTCTAAAACTACTCGTTTAAGCTTACTTAAAGAAAATAATATTTACTTTGACGAAACATTATCATGCGAGGATATGGATTGGTATTATAATGTGATTTCTCACGCTAATAACTTTGAAGTTGTTGACAAGCCATATATATACTACCGTCAAAGAGAAAATTCGGTTACTTCATCGTTTAAAAAGAAAAGTATAACCGACTATATTTTCACTCTTAAAAAATGGAATGAAAAACTGAATGAAATATCTAATACTGCTGAAAAAAGCATTTTGCTTTCTTCCTTGGCCAAGCTTTATTGTAATCTCTTAATTGCTTATTCAAAAAATTCAAATAAGCTTAAGAAAGAGAAAAAAGATA
>JBGVDY010000308.1:0-2204 GCA_045119585.1 Acutalibacteraceae bacterium
TTACTCCTATAACGCCGTTATTAACAGCATTCTCGAAAGCGGGCAGATATGTTTCCCATAAATCCTTCATATCGGACTTTGCATCAAAGGAATGTCGCAACGCTTCAGGTCCTGAGTGAACGGCAAAATGCTTAGCGCACGCTGCTGACTTTAAGTAGTCGCCGTCACCTTGCAAACCCTTTATATAAGCGTTACCCATTTGCGAGGTTAAAAACGGACATTCACCAAAGGTTTCTTGACCTCGTCCCCAACGGGGGTCTCTGAAAATATTTATATTGGGTGTCCAAAAGGTTAAGCCTTTGAAAATATCGTAGTCGTCATATTCAACACTTTTGTTGTATTTTGCACGTGCTTCGGTAGAAACGGCATCTGCAACACGATTTATTAGCTCCGGATTAAAGGTTGCCGCCATACCGATAGCTTGCGGAAAAACGGTAGCAACACCTGCGCGCGCCACACCGTGAGCCGCTTCGTTCCACCAGTTATATTCTTTAATTCCAAGCCTTTCTATCGCAGGGGAAAAATAAAGCAGTTGAGACAATTTTTCGTATTGGGTCATTTGCGAAGTGATTGCTTTCGCTTTCTTTTTAGCATAAGTATAATTCATATTTAACACCTTTTAATTTTTCTGTAATTAAATAATACTACAAGTAATTTGACTTTTCTCGCAATATATCCTATAATATATAGACAGAATTTGACTTTTGGAGATTATTATGTTTTATGAATTTAATCATTTAGGCTCGCCCGATTATTTAAAAATACACAAAGGCGCTAATTTAAACTTCAAGTCACACTTACACCAATGCTTTGAAATTATAATTATTCTTTCGGGTGATATGCAAATAACGGTTGACGGCAAACAATTTTATTTAGGAAAAGGCGAAGCGTTGCTTATATTCCCAAACCAAATTCACGAGCTTAAAACAAACGAAAGCGAGCATATAATTTGCATTTTTTCGCCAAAACTTGTGCAAGCCTATGCCACAAAGCTTAATAACAAAATTCCTATAAACAACAAGTTTACACCCAATAAATATCTTGTTAATACGCTTGAAAACCTCAGCACTACTTCAAACTCGGCAGAAAAGAAGGGAATTTTATATTCCCTTTGCGGTCAGTTTGATAAAACGGCACAGTATACCGAAAAAAGCGCCGATAGTGAAAAATTACTTTACAAAATATTTTCGTTTGTTGAAAACGAATTTTCACGCGAGTGCTCTTTAACAAAGCTTGCTGAAATGATAGGGTACGATTATTCCTATCTTTCACGCTATTTTAAAAAGACAATAGGTATTTCGTTTAATACTTATATAACCCAATATCGCCTTAGCCACGCGTGTTATCTTATGGAGAATACTTCACAGCCTATTTTACAATGCGCCTTAGATAGCGGCTTTTCTTCACTTAGAAACTTTAACCGTTGCTTTAAGGAATATTTAAAAATAACACCAACACAATACTTAAAAAAAATAAAATCGGAGTGAAATCATTCCGATTTTTTGATATTACCAAATAATATGCGTAACTATTTTGCTTGACTTTCATATTTATTACTAATACAATTATATTAAATAAAGCATTTGAAAGGGGAAATAATAATGAAATATGCTTATGATTTTAGAGCAATCGCCCGTGATGCTCTACGCGGTAATTGGGGGACAGCTATTTTAACAGGCTTTGTTGCCTCGCTTATAGGTGCTACCCTTTACACAAGCTCCGGTGGAGGTAGTTCTAATAGCTATAATTCCACCGACGGAAATACACCCGATTTTCTTTCTTCAGAAATATTAGAGAATATTTTGCCTTTTCTTCTAATTCTTATTGCAGTGCTTGCAATTTGGGGTTTAGTTATCTTTATTATAGGCGGTGCAGGCAAGCTTGGTTATGCACGGTTTAACCTTAATTTAATAGACAAAAAGCCCGCTGCTTTTTCTGATTTATTTTCACAATTTAATCGCTTAGGCGACGGCTTTTGTATGGATCTTCTTATGGGAATATATATATTCCTTTGGTCGTTGTTATTTATTATTCCCGGTATTATTAAATCGTATAGTTATTCTATGACACCCTACATATTATTAGAGCATCCAGAAATGTCACCAAACAGAGCAATTACCGAATCTAAAATTATGATGAGTGGTAACAAGTGGCGTTTGTTCTGCTTAGAGTTTAGCTTTATTGGTTGGGAACTTTTAGGTTTA
>JBGVDY010000309.1:0-2304 GCA_045119585.1 Acutalibacteraceae bacterium
AGCATTAAGCAACCGATAAGCGGAGCAGCTGATGGTACAAGTAATGCTACGAAGATTGTAACTGCAATCGGGAAGATGATTTTTTCGGTTTTTGAAACTTGACGAAGGGGCTTCATAATAATTTGACGCTCCTTCTTGGTTGTAAGAAGTTTCATAATGGGTGGTTGAATTACAGGAACAAGCGCCATATAACTATATGCCGCAACAGCAATTGGTCCTAAAATATGTGGGGCAAGTTTTGAAGTAACAAAAATTGCAGTAGGACCGTCAGCACCGCCGATAATACCGATAGAAGATGCTTCTAATCCATCGAATCCCATGAATTTTGCACCTAAGAAGGTTGCAAAAATACCAATTTGTGCAGCAGCGCCTAAAAGTAATGATTTAGGGTTAGAAATAAGGGGACCAAAATCTGTCATTGCGCCAATACCAATAAAGATAAGGCAGGGGTAGATACAGGTTTTTACACCGATGTATAAATAGTCTAAAAGACTACCGTTTGAAAGAATATAGCCGAATTTGTGGTAGTTAGCACTGCTTTCGTTTAAAAATTCATTCCAAAGTTCTTGATTATAAAGACCCGCACCTGGAAGGTTAGTAAGTAACATACCAAAAGCGATACCAACTAAAAGTAACGGTTCAAATTGTTTTTTGATACCTAAGTATAAAAGGAACAAAGAAATAACAATCATTACAACATATTTCCAACCCTCAGTCAAAAAGCCTGCACCAAGGAAATAGAAACCTGTTTGTTTTAAAAAATTTAATATTGCGTCTAACATTTTAAATTCTCCTTAAAAGCGGGAAATTAAGCGATAACGCAAAGAGTAGCGCCGGTTTCAACAGAAGCACCGTTTTGAACGTTTATAGAAGCAATTGTACCGTCACAAGGAGCGATGATTTCATTTTCCATTTTCATAGCTTCAAGAATCATTAAAACGTCACCTTTTTTAACAGCAGCGCCATTTTGAACGTTTACTGAAAGAATAGTGCCGGGCATTGGGCTTGCAACAGTTTCGCCACCTGCAGGAGCAGCAACAGGAGCAGGAGCTGCAGCGGGTGCCGGAGCAACAGGTGCTGCCGGAGCCGGAGTTGCTTTAACGTCAGCTGCGTCAACAACTTCTAATGTGATTTCGTAAGAAGTACCGTTTACGGTTACATTGTATTTTTTCATAATTTTACACCTTTTTCCTTAAATTTTTTTAAATGATAGAATTCTTATAGCCGAAATATCTGTTCCAAGTTCTTCGGCAACGGCTGCACTAACGGCTGCAATAATTTCCTGACGGTTTGCAATAGGTTCGTTAGATGCAACAAGGGTGGTGGCAGCAACTGGAGTTTTGTTTTTTTCTTTCTTAGTTGCGCCGCATAATAGACCTACGATTTTGCAAAGAAGTATCAAACATATAAGACCGATGAATACTGTGCCTATTCCAAGTACTACTACAAAAGTGTTTGACAATTCGAATGCACCTCCTTATTTTTTTGGAAAAATTAGGTTATTTACAAAATGTTGTATTAAAATTCCCAATTTTCTCCCTTTTACACCCATTATATACTATATGTCAATATTTTACAAGCATTTTTTGTAAAATAATATATTTTTTTTAATTGAATAAATTATGACAGTATGATATATTAATAATGGTGATTTTATGGTGAAATATAATTATATTTTTTGGCGAGTTTTAGTTATCGTTTTTGGCGGTATATTAACAATTAATGGTTTATTATTGTTTTTAAGAACAAACTTTAATTTGGGTAATTTTTTAACCTTGGGTTTAGGTGCTATATTATTGTTTTATGGTATCCGTTTTGATTGGATTAACGAGAAATTTCCAAAATGGTTAAAAATTATAATCGCAGCAGGACTTTCATTTGTAATTGCATTTGCCGGTTTTCTATTTATATATGGATTAAGCGACAACACTGATTATAATGAAGATGCAATAATTGTTTTAGGTGCAGCGGTACAGGGTGATACACCAAGTCTTGCTTTAGCTGACCGCCTTGATAAAGCGGTTGAGTATTACAATAAAAATAATGATGTAGTTATTATTGTAAGTGGTGGACAGGGACCACAGGAAAACGTTACAGAAGCTTATGCTATGGAACAGTATTTAATAAATAAAGGTGTTCCAAAAAATATTATTTTAAAAGAAGAAAAAGCAACAAGCACAAGAGAAAATTTTGAGTTTTCCAAAAAAATATTAGATGAAACTTTTAATAAGGATTATAAAGTTGCATTTGTTTCAAACGAATATCATATTTTCCGTGCAAGCGGAATTGCTAAAAGAGTGGAAT
>JBGVDY010000310.1:0-9173 GCA_045119585.1 Acutalibacteraceae bacterium
GTAAATGGGCGTTTGAAAGCTGTACTTCGCTTACTGAAATTACCATACCCGACAGCGTTACAAGTATTAGTGAATATGCATTTGCTTATTGCGAGGGTCTTGAGAAAATCACATTACCGTTTATAGGTAGCGATATAGACGGTACACTTAGCCGAAGCTTTGGATACTATTTTTATAATGGAATACCCGAAACATTAAAGGAAGTTGTAATAACCAAAGCCACAAAAATAGGTTCTCATGCTTTTGATGGTTGTAAATATATAGAAAGTATAACTATTCCAAGTGCGGTTAAGAAAATTGAAGATTATGCATTTTATGATTGTACAGGTCTTAAAAGGGTTAATATAACTGACCTTGCTGCTTGGTGCAAGATTGATTTTAATGGTTATTATGGTCAAAATCCTTTAGAGTATGCTAAAAACCTTTATATTAATGGTAAATTAGCAACTAATATTGTTATTCCGTCTAATATTGAAGTTTTAAATTGGTATACTTTTAAAAACTGTACAAGTCTTGAAAGTGTAGTGATTCAAAACGGTGTTGAACAGGTAGGCCATCAAGCTTTCTCAGGATGTTCAAATCTAAAAAGTATTACATTGCCTAAAACACTTAAATGGATTCAGGATTCTGCATTTGGTGGTTGCGGAAAATTAACTACAGTTTACTTTTTGGGAAGCCAATCTCAAAAATCCGGAATTTCATTTAACAACTACAATGATAATTTAAAAAATGCTAAGTGGTATTATGATGCTTGTTACAATAAGTCAAGTCATAGTTATAAAACCACAACAACCGCCGCCACCTTAAAGAAAGATGGTAAGATCGTTAAAAAATGTAGTGTATGCGGCAAATCTACTACAACTACAATTAAAAAGATAAAATCGGTAAAATTTTCTGAGGATGAATATACTTATAACGGCAAGACTCGAAAGCCTACTGTAACTGTTAAGGATTCTAACGGAAATAAATTAAAGAAAGATACTGACTATACTGTAAAGTATGCAAGTGGTCGTAAGAATGTTGGCAAATATAAGGTAACAATTTCTTTCAAGGGCAAATATTCAGGTAGCAAAACACTTTATTTTGAAATTCTTCCAAAAAAGACAAGTGTGTCTAAGGTGACTGCTGCTAAGAAAAGCCTTAAGGTTAAGATTAAGAAACAGTCTAAGCAGGTAACGGGTTATAAAATCCAGTATTCGACATCAAGCAAGTTTAAATCTGCAAAGACAAAAACTATTAAGAGTTATAAGACAACATCGGCTACTATTAAGCAACTTAAAGCGAAAAAAACTTACTATGTAAGAGTTTGTACCTATAAGACAGTAAATGGCAAGAAATACTATTCAGATTGGTCGAAAGTTGTTAAAAAGAAAACAAAATAAAAATAACATTAGGGAGCCGTCAGGCTCCCTAATGTTTTGCTTTGTTGTTAACACTTAATATTTTAAAAGAAGCTAATCTTAAAAAATTACAAAAAATTTTAAAAAAGTGCTTGACTATTGCATTTTTTTGGTATATAATACTAAATTACTAATGATAATGGTGTATTATGCGAAAATATCGCTTTTTGGTTGTTTAAAGGCGATTTTAAAAGTAAGCAAAATCCCGTTATTTATGTCTCTCTTGCGGTAGTTATACCGTAAAATTTACAGAGGAGTGATTGAATACCTATGGAATCAACTTCAATGGTAAAACCGGTGCAATTTGGTAAAAATGTAAGAAAAACATTTTCAAAAATCAATGAAGTAATTGATATGCCCAATCTTATTGAAATCCAGAAGGATTCGTACAAATGGTTTGTAGAAGAAGGCTTAAAGGAAGTTTTCAGAGATATGGCGGCTATTACCGACTATAGCGGAAACTTGGAATTAAGCTTTGTTGACTATCGTTTTGACGAAAAACCAAAGTATGATGTTACCGAATGCAAGGCACGTGATGCAACATATGCTGCTCCCTTGCGTGTAACTGCGCGTCTTGTAAACAATGAAACAGGCGAAATTAAGGAAAGCGAAGTTTCAATGGGTGATTTCCCGATTATGACTGAATCGGGTACATTCGTTATCAACGGTGCTGAGCGTGCTGTTGTATCCCAGTTAGTTCGTTCTCCCGGCGCTTATTATGCCGTAAAAATCGAAGAAAAAACAGGTAAAAAATTATTTTCCTCAACCATTATACCAAATCGTGGTGCTTGGCTTGAATACGAAACTAATGTAAACGACGTTCTTTATGTTCGTATTGATAAAAACCGTAAGCTTCCTATCACAACCTTTATCCGTTCTTTGGGTGTTGCTTCTAATGAACAGATTAGAGAACTTTTTGGTGATGATGAGCGTTTGGCTGCAACCTTGGATGCAGACGATACAAAGTCTACCGAAGAGGCTTTAATTGAGGTTTATAAAAAACTTCGCCCAAGTGAACCTGTAACTGTTGAGGGTGCTCAAACTTACGTTGAGCAGTTATTCTTCGACCCTCATCGTTACGATATTTCACGTGTTGGTAGATATAAATATAATGAAAAGTTAAGCATTGGCAACCGTATCTTAAACGGTGTGCTTTCTCGCCCTGTAATTGACCCAATGACAGGCGAAATTTTGGCTGATGCCGAAACCACCGTTAATAAAGAACTTGCAACCATTATTGAAACCAAGGGTGTAAATCAGGTTTATATTAACGTTATGGATAACGAGGGCAAGGTAAGCGAAGTTAAGGTGCTTTCAAACGGTATGGTAAATCTTAAAGATTTTACCGATTTTACCGATGAAGAATTAGCAGAGCTTGATGAACTTGGCATTAACGAAAAGGTTTCCTTTAATGTATTAAAGACCTTAATTGAAGCTAACGAGAATAAAGAAGATTTAAAGCAAGCTATCTTAGATTGTGCTGATGACCTTATTCCTAAGAGCATCTGCCTTGATGATATTTTCGCATCAATCAGCTATTTCTTAGGTCTTCCGCATAATGTTGGCTCGGTTGATGATATCGACCACTTGGGCAACCGTCGTATCCGCTCTGTTGGTGAGCTTTTACAAAACCAATTCCGTATAGGTATTTCCCGTATGGAAAGAGTTGTTCGTGAAAAAATGACTCTTCAGTCACAGGATGCTGAAAATATCACACCTCAGTTCCTTATTAACATCCGTCCTGTAGTGGCTGCCATTAAAGAATTTTTCGGTTCTTCACCGCTATCACAGTTTATGGACCAAACAAACCCACTTTCCGAGCTTACTCACAAGCGTCGTTTGTCGGCTTTAGGTCCCGGTGGTTTGTCAAGAGACCGTGCATCCTTCGAAGTACGTGACGTTCACTATACCCATTATGGTCGTATGTGTCCTATCGAAACTCCTGAAGGTCCTAACATTGGTCTTATCTCTTACTTGGCTACTTTTGCTAAAATTAATAAGTATGGCTTTATTGAAACTCCTTTCCGTAAGGTTGAAAACGGCAAGGTTTCAGATGAAGTTGTATATATGACTGCTGACAAGGAAGACGAATTCGTTGTAGCACAGGCTAACGAGCCTTTGGATGAAAACGGCTACTTTGTTAATAAAAAGGTTAATGCCCGTTTCCGTGACGGCTTCCAGGAAGTAGAAGCAAGCCGCGCTGAATTTATGGACGTTTCACCTAAGATGGTAGTTTCGGTTGCTACTGCTATGATTCCGTTCCTTGAAAACGACGATACTAACCGTGCGCTCATGGGTTCGAACATGCAGAAGCAGGCAGTTCCGCTTTTGAAGCCCGAAAATCCGTTTGTTGCTACCGGTATGGAATATAAAGCCGCAGTTGACTCGGGTGTTGTTGTACTTGCTAAGCGCGCAGGTGTTGTAACCTTTGTATCAGCAGACACAATTAAAATCCGCGCTAAGAACGGCGAAATCGATGAGTACGAGCTTATTAAGTTCTTACGCTCTAACCATGGTACTTGCATCAATCAAAAGCCTATTGTTGAAGTAGGTGAAGAGGTTGTAGAAAAGCAGGTTATCGCAGACGGTCCTGCAACTTCTGGCGGCGAAATTTCTCTTGGCCGTAACGCACTTATCGGCTTTATGACTTGGGAAGGCTACAACTATGAAGACGCTGTTTTAATTAACGAGCGCCTTGTTAGAGAAGATATTTATACTTCTATTCATATTGAAGAATATGAAATGGAATGCCGTGATACTAAGCTTGGACCCGAAGAAATTACACGTGATATTCCTAACGTTGGTGACGACGCGCTTAAGGACCTTGACGAACGCGGTATTATCCGCATCGGTGCAGAGGTTACTGCAGGTGATATTCTTGTTGGTAAGGTTACACCTAAGGGTGAAACCGAGCTTACCGCTGAAGAAAGACTTTTACGCGCTATCTTCGGTGAAAAGGCACGCGAAGTACGTGATACTTCCTTACGTGTTCCTCACGGTGAATATGGTACAATCGTTGATGTTAAGGTATTTACAAGAGAAAATTCTTCAGAATTAAGCCCCGGTGTTAACGTTGTTGTTCGTTGCTATATTGCTCAAAAGCGTAAGATTTCTGTCGGCGATAAGATGGCGGGTCGTCACGGTAATAAGGGTGTTGTATCCCGTATTTTACCAAGCGAAGATATGCCGTTCTTGCCCGATGGTACTCCGCTTGATATCGTACTTAATCCTTTGGGCGTACCTTCACGTATGAACATAGGACAGGTACTTGAAGTTCACTTAGGTTATGCGGCTAAGGCTCTTGGATGGCATATTTGTACACCTGTATTTGACGGTGCGCACGAAGAAGACATCCGCGAATGCTTTAAGCTTGCAGAAGAAAGAACCAAGGGTGACGATTACGAATATAAGAATAGTCCTGCTTTGGACTTCTCTCGCATTCCGCTTACAAAGGATGCTAAAACTCAGCTTTATGACGGTCGTACAGGCGAACCGTTCGATAACCTTGTAACAGTAGGTTATATGTATTATCTCAAGCTCCATCACTTAGTAGACGATAAGATTCATGCTCGTTCAACCGGTCCTTACTCATTGGTTACTCAACAACCTTTGGGTGGTAAGGCTCAGTTCGGTGGACAACGTTTCGGTGAAATGGAAGTTTGGGCACTTGAAGCTTACGGTGCTGCTTACACCTTGCAAGAAATCTTAACAGTTAAGTCGGACGACGTTGTTGGCCGTGTTAAGACTTATGAATCTATTGTTAAGGGCCAAAATATTCCGGCACCGGGTATTCCTGAATCGTTTAAGGTTCTTATTAAGGAATTACAGTCATTAGGTCTTGATATTAAGGTTCTTGATAAGTATGAAGAAGAAATCGACTTAAAGCAGACCTTTGACGATGATGATTTAGTAATTGGCACACCTGCTTTGGCTGAATCAAGCGAATTTGAAGAAGAAACGGTTGTTGACGGTCTTGATGGTTATACCCTTCAGGATGAAAACGGCGACGCAATCGAAGAAGCAATGGACTCTAACGAGTTTGAAGACTGATATTAGGAGGGGCATATAATGGCAGATATTGAATTTGAATCCATAAAAATTGGGTTTGCATCTCCGGAACAGATTAGAAGCTGGTCTCACGGCGAAGTAACAAAGCCTGAAACCATTAACTACCGTACCTTAAAACCCGAGCAAGGCGGTCTTTTCTGCGAACGCATTTTTGGACCTCAAAAGGACTGGGAATGCCACTGCGGTAAGTATAAGCGTATTCGTTATAAAGGTAAGGTTTGCGAACGCTGCGGAGTTGAAGTAACCCGTGCAAAAGTACGCCGTGAGCGTATGGGTACTATTGAGCTTGCAGCTCCTGTATCTCATATATGGTATTTCAAGACTATCCCATCAAAAATGGGCTTAGTTCTTGATATTACTCCTAAGGCACTTGAACAGGTACTCTATTTCTCACAATATATCGTTACCGACCCCGGTACTACACCGCTTGAAAAGAAGCAGCTTTTAAACGAAAAGCAGTATAACGATATGCGCGAAAAATATGAAGATGACTTTAAGGCAGGTATGGGTGCAGAAGCTATTAAAGAGCTTCTTTGCGAAATCGATCTTGAAAAAACTTGTGCAGAACTTCGTCAAGAATTAGAAGACTGTGTAGGTCAAAAGCGTATTCGTATTTTAAAAAGACTTGAAGTTTTAGATGCATTCAGACAGTCAGGCAACCGCCCTGAATGGATGATTCTTGACGTAATTCCGGTAATTCCACCCGATTTACGTCCTATGGTACAACTTGATGGCGGTCGTTTCGCTACAAGTGACCTTAATGACCTCTACAGACGTGTTATTAACCGTAATAACCGTTTAAAGAGACATTTAGAGCTTCACGCTCCTGACATTATCGTTCGTAACGAAAAGAGAATGCTTCAAGAAGCAGTTGACGCTCTTATTGATAACGGCAGACGTGGCAAGCCTGTTACAGGTCCTAACAACCGTCCGCTTAAATCTCTTTGCGATATGCTTAAGGGTAAGCAGGGTCGTTTCCGTCAAAACTTACTTGGTAAGCGTGTTTACTATTCAGGCCGTTCAGTTATCGTAGTTGGTCCTGAACTTAAGATGTATCAATGCGGTCTCCCTAAAGAAATGGCGCTTGAACTCTTTAAGCCCTTTGTTATGAAGCGTCTTGTTGAAACCAAGATTGTTACTAACATTAAAACTGCTCGTAAAATGGTAGATCGTGCTTCTGCAGAAGTATGGGATGCATTAGAGCTTGTTATTAAAGAACATCCCGTTCTCTTAAACCGTGCTCCTACACTTCACCGTTTAGGTATTCAAGCATTTGAGCCTGTACTTGTAGAAGGTAAGGCACTTAAGCTCCATCCGCTTGTATGTACCGCCTATAATGCCGACTTCGACGGCGACCAAATGGCTGTACACGTACCTCTTTCGGCAGAAGCTCAGGCAGAGGCTCGTTTCCTTATGCTTGCTGCTAACAACCTTCTTAAGCCTTCAGACGGTAAGCCTGTAACCGTTCCTACACAGGATATGGTTCTCGGTTCATACTATTTAACACTTGTTAAGGCTGATGAGCCCGGTACAAACAAAGTGTTCCGTGATAAGAACGAAGCTATTATGGCTTATAATGATGGCGTTATTGGTCTTCACGCGCCTATCAGGGTTAGAATGACTAACGAAAATGGTAACCAAAAGCTTATTTGGTGTACTGTTGGTTTCATCATCTTCAATGAAGCTATTCCTCAGGATTTAGGTTTTGTTGACAGAACCAACCCTGACAATGAGTTTGAACTTGAATGGTGCTTTAAACTTAAGGATCCTAACAAGAAGTTTGTTGAAAATAATGATGATGTTATTCAAAACAAGGTTGGCAAGAAACAGTTAGGTAAGATTATCGACAAATGTATCGAAATTCACGGTACAAGCGAATCAGCTATTGTTCTTGACAACGTTAAGCAAACCGGCTTTAAGTACTCTACAAAGGGTGCTATCACAGTTGCGGTTGTTGACGCTGTAATTCCGCCTGCTAAAAAGGATATTTTGGCAGCTGCTGAAGAGCAGATTGACAAGGTAACCAAAAACTATCGTCGTGGTCTTATCAACGATGATGAAAGAAGCCGCCATATAATTGAAATTTGGAATAAGGCTACCGAAGACGTTGCTGATGCACTTAAGGGCAACCTTGATGAATTCAACCCAATCTATATGATGGCTGATTCAGGTGCCCGTGGTTCTATGAGCCAGATTCGTCAGCTTGCAGGTATGCGTGGTCTTATCGCTAATACCGCAGGTAAAGTTATCGAAGTTCCGATTCGTGCTAACTACCGTGAAGGTCTTAACGTGCTTGAATACTTTATTTCTTCACGTGGTGCGCGTAAAGGTCTTGCCGATACCGCTCTTCGTACCGCTGACTCGGGTTACCTTACCCGTCGTCTTGTTGACGTTGCACAGGATGTTATCGTTCGTGAAGACGATTGCGGCACTGAAGAAGGTCTCACAATTACTGATATTAAAGATGGTAATCACGTTCTCGAACCACTACAAGAACGTCTTGAAGGTCGTTATTTAATGAATGACCTTGTTAACGAAGAAACAGGCGAACTTATCTGGTCTAAGGATGATATGATTACTTCTGATGCAGCTAAGATGATTGTTGATGCAGGCATCACATCTATCACTATCCGTTCAGTGCTTACTTGCCATAGCCACCACGGCGTATGTAAGAAGTGCTACGGTAAAAACCTTGCAACCGCCAAGCCTGTTACTATTGGTGAAGCAGTTGGTATCGTTGCTGCTCAGTCTATCGGTGAACCGGGTACCCAGCTTACAATGCGTACCTTCCATACCGGTGGTATCGCATCTACCGAAGATATTACGCAGGGTCTTCCCCGTGTTGAAGAACTCTTCGAAGCTAGACGTCCAAAGCGTTGCGGTCTTATTGCTAAGATTGACGGTCGTGTTCGCATTACCGAAGAAAAGAAGAGCAACGTTATTGTAATTACAAATCCTGAAACAATGGAAGAAGAAAAGGTAACAATTCCTTACGGTATTCGCCAACTCGTTAATGATGGTGATGAAGTTAAGGCAGGCGATATGCTTATCCCCGGTGCTAAGTATCCGCAGGATATTTTAGAAGCTCAGGGACCTGAAGCAGTTCAGGATTATATCATTGCCGAAATTCAAAATGCTTACCGTACACAAGGTGTTGATATCAACGATAAGCATATTGAAGTTATCATCCGTCAGATGATGAAGAAGCTTCGCATTGTGGATGCAGGTTCTACCAACCTTATTCAAAACGCAAGCTATGAATATAAGGAAATTGCCGATGCAAATGCCGAGATTGATGCTCGCATCGCTGCAGGTGAAGAAGGTCTTACAAAGGCTACCTATAAGGTAACACTTTTAGGTATCACCAAGGCTTCCCTTGCTACCGAATCCTTCTTGTCAGCTGCTTCATTCCAAGAAACAACCCGTGTTCTTACCGAAGCCGCTATCAAGGGTAAGGCAGATAAGCTATTCGGTCTTAAAGAAAACGTTATTATTGGTAAACTTGTACCCGCAGGTACAGGTATGCGTTCTAAGGAAATTCATCCCGCTTTGTTTGAAGAAGAGATTGAATTGCCCGATGAAATGACCGATGAACTTGTAGAAGAAGCTTTAGAAGCTGTAGAAGCAACTGAATAATAATTAAAAATCCACCTGGAAACAGGTGGATTTTTTCAAATGAATAATGAAAAATGAATAATTTCGGTG
>JBGVDY010000311.1:0-3778 GCA_045119585.1 Acutalibacteraceae bacterium
CAATAGCGTGAACCATACCTGCTACAGGAGTTCTACCGCCATTTTTTGCGTTTGCCGCAGTTCTTGCAATAGCACCTGTTGCAGGGATACCACCAAATAACACAGATGCAATGTTACCAATACCTTGACCCACAAGCTCGGCGTTTGAGTTGTGGCGAGAGTTAACCATACTATCAGCTACAACGCAGGAAAGCAGCGATTCAATAGCCGCAAGAATTGCAATTGTGAAAGCATCGGGTAAAACTGCCGATATTTTATCGAAGCTAAAATTCATACTACCAAAATCAACCTTTGGAAGCCCTGACGGAATGGTGTAAAGGTCACGAATTGTATATACGCCCGAATCAAAACCGGGTATAAACGCAACCATAAGCGCGCCCACCAAAACCGCTATCAATGACGGTGGCACTCTTTTTTCAATTTTGGGATAAATTATAAGTATTGCAAGGCTTACTGCACCTACAACAAGCGCTTGCCAAGAAAAGCTACCAATAAATTCAATATTCGCTTCAATTTTTTCTATTGTTTCAATAGGTTTTACTCCTTCGGCGTATGTAATACCGAGAAAATCCTTTATTTGACCTATTAAAATTGTAAGCGCAATACCAGCTGTGAAGCCTGTCGTTATTGTGTGCGGAATAAATTTAATAAGCGAGCCAAAACGGAAAATACCCATTAAAATAAGCATTATACCTGCAAGAATGGTAGCGATAAAAAGTCCATCCATACCCTGTGCGGCAACAATGCCCGCAACAATAGATGCGAATGCAGCTGTAGGACCCGCAATTTGAATACGGCTACCGCCAAAAAGCGAAACACAAAAACCTGCCGCAATTGCAGTGTAAATACCGCAAGCAGGTGCAACCCCTGAAGCCAACGCCAAAGCAATTGACAAAGGCAAAGCAATTATTGCAACTATAACACCCGCAATAATATCGCTTACAAATTGATTGGCTGAATAATTTTTCATAACAGAAAAAAACTTAGGTTTCAGATAAAAGTTCTTCAATATTCAACATCCCCTTTTTACTATAATCATTATAATTATTTCACCAAAAAAGTAAATAGTAAAATTGCATAATATTAACTCTATTTCTTAAAATGAAAATAGTCAACTTTGGCTTAATGTGTTATTTCAAAAAAATAGTAGCAACCGTTAAGTTGCTACTATTTTATTATTACTCTTCTGTGATTTCGGTTGTTGGTTCTTCTGCCTTGCTTTCAACAGGGGCATCAATCACATCTTCAACTTCTTCAGGAAGCTTATTACCTAAGAGTGAGGGCAACTGCATTCCTGCCATTGCAAAAACTTCGTCAAGTGGTGGCACCGACTTCATCATACCCGAGATAAAGTTTGCGGTAGAAGTCTTACCGTCGCCGTTTTGACCGCCATCCCATACAGTAACCTTATCAATCTTAATATTCTTAACTGCGTCAACCTGAACACGCATAAGGTCTTCAAGCTTATCAGCAATAAGCAACTTCAAAGCAGCTTCAGCGTTTCCGCCTGCAGATTTAACAATTTCAGCAAAACCTGCTGCTTGCTTTTTAAGTATTTCTTCAGCACCTCTTGCCTGTGCTTCCATCTTAGCATAGATAGCGTCAGCTTCACCCTGTGCTTTGCGGCGAATTTGCTCTGCCAAAGCTTCAGCTTCAAGTTCCATTTCTTTCTTTTTAGCCTCTGCTTTAACAATAACGTCAGCTTCCAAAGTTGCCTTTTCTTTTTCGCGTCTTGCCTTTTCAGCAGCCTGTTCCGCTGCGTAAGATTCTTCCAAAGCTTTAGCTGCTTGAGTTTTTTCAGCTGTAGTTGCAATTTTTTGTGCTTCAGCTTCCTTCTCTTTAAGAGCAGCTTCAGACATTGCAATCTTCATTTTAGCTTCGTTTTCACCTTCAATAGCTAATGAATCCGCTTTAGAAACTTCAATTCTTTGTTCCTTTTTGGCATTTGCTTCACCGATAGAACCTTCTCTATCCTGTTCAGCAACACTTTTTTTAGCATCATTAATTGCCTTAGCAGCAGCTTCCTTACCTAAAGCTGCAATATAACCTGATTCATCACTAATATCTGTAACGTTAACGTTTATTAGTCTTAAACCGATTTTCTTAAGCTCGGTTTCTACGTTTTCGCTTACAGCTGCAAGGAATTTATCACGGTTAGTATTGATTTCCTCAATATCCATAGTAGCTATGATAAGTCTAAGCTGACCAAAGATAATATCCTTAGAAAGCTCTTGAATTTCAGAAAGCTGTAAACCAAGCAAACGTTCTGCCGCATTTTGCATAACACCGGGTTCGGTAGAAATACCAACTGTGAATCTTGAAGGAACGTCTATACGAATGTTTTGTTTTGAAAGCGCGTTTCTTAAATCAACCTGAATAGAAATAGGTGTTAAATCAAGATAAGCGTATGATTGAAATACAGGAATAACAAATTCTGCACCACCGTGAATACATTTTGCACTACGGTTTGTGCCATCCTTGTTCTTACCGATAGAACCGTAAACAACCATAATCTTATCGGAAGGACATTTTCTATATCTAGAACATATCCATACGATAAACGAAATTAAAACCAACACGACTGCACAAGCTAAAAAGATTACTCCAGATTCCATAATTTTTTCTCCTTTTAAATTTTTTATTTTCGTTTAACGACAAGGTCTGTCTGACCGCTAGTTCCAACTACGATTATTTCGCAGCCGGTCGGTATAGACTCGACTTCATCGGTAACGGCATTTCTTTCTACATAAGCGCCTTGAAGCATAACGTGTACCTTACCTTCACCTGTACGTGATGGTGGAATTGTAAGATGCACTCTGCCCGCCGACCCTAATGCATTACGATTGTCTGCAGTTCCGTCATTTTTAAGTTTCATTATAGCTTTGAACAAATAAGCAATAAGTAGCATTATTGCAAAACCGCTTAAAAATGCAACTACAAGCGTTAAAGCAAGATTAATGTTTGCCGACTGCATAACAACGCCAACCCAACCTAATACAACAAAAAACGCTATTATGCCACGCAAAGTAAATATATGTAGACTATCAATACCCGAAGCATCATCTAAATCTATGCTGTCTGAACCACCGAACAAGCCGTCATCAAGCGCTGTGTCGGGCGCATCTAAATCGCTCTCAAAATCCACATCCGGTGCATCAAAATCGCCATCCGCATCGTTTCCCAAACCAAAAAGCATAAGCACTGTTTGAATTAAAAGTACCAATGTAGCAGGTATTGCGATGCAGTAAAATATTTGTGTTGCAAGACTTAACGTGTTCCACCAATCTCCCATTGATATATACACTTTCCTTTCTAAATATAATATTCAATCTCTATTGTAATGTGGAAAAAATTTCTCGTGCTGTATCTCGAAGCTTTGAAGAAGCATGTGCATAAAGCATAACCTGCAAAATTTTTATAAGCTTTTGCCTGTCTCCGATATTTTTTTCTTCAAAATCAACAGTAGCAAGCTCTGCTCTTTTCAAAATATCCGCCTTATTGTATAAATCGAAATCCCATTCAGCAATCATATTTACATATCTATGATACAGTTCCTCATCACCAATTAGGTCATCACTTTTATCTTCGGGTTCACCGCCTATAACATCAATCAAGTTACATATCGCTTCAATTTGCAAGCTATCACGAAGCATATTAATAATCAAAATTCGCGCAAACTGTTCGCTCGAATAAAGTTTTTTAACCGGTGACGATAAAAATTTGCGTTTCACCCAGTTTTGAATAAGATAAGGCTCAAGACCTGTCATATTCGAAATTT
>JBGVDY010000312.1:0-1084 GCA_045119585.1 Acutalibacteraceae bacterium
ACCGTGCAAAAATAGTATAACAGGGTATTTTTTACCGCTTTTACGGTTTTTGGGAAGATGCAGCCTATAAGGCATATTCTTGCCAGATAAGTCATCGGTATATCTTTCATATCTAAATACGGCATCATCGCCCGATATATCGTAGTTATACTTTTTAACTATTTCAATACCGTAATCATCGGCTTGAGTTTCACTTTCTTCTGACGACTCGGAGTTAGAATAAGTATCCTTTTTAGAAGAAGTATTCTTTTTAGAAGTTGTATCTTTGTTGGAAGATGTATTTTTCTTTGAAGTATTTTCTTTAGAAGAAGTTTCAGGCTTTGATTGTAAGGAAGAAGTACTGCTTTCTTGTGAAACAGAGCTTTCTTGCGAAGTAGTTACTGTGCTCTCATTGGAAGACACATCACCGTTAGAACCTGTTTCGGTTTTTTGCGGATTGCAGGAAACCAGAATCATAAACACAAATAATAAAACCAAAATATTTAGTAATTTAAACTGCCTTTTTGCCATAATTTTCTCCCTAAATAAGTGTAAAAATAAATTTAAAGCTTTATATCCCAATGGGCGCATCAGTATAAAGCTCTTCCTTATAAATAAGCTCTTCTTTTATATTGAGTGCATCCTTCAAATACTCAAGTACCGCATTCGCAAAGGTTTCGGTTCCAAGTGGTGTATAGTAATGAACAGCGTCAGAATGTGCGCTCTCGGGAAGCGAAGCCGACACAGGATATAAATCGTTAATTACAAAACCGTGTTTTTTAACAACTTCCAGCGCCGCACGATTGTATTCTTCAATTTCCTCGTTGTAACGCTTAAAGTCCTTATCCATTTTTTCAGACTGAACTTTTGTAGAAGTAGCAAATATAATCTTAGCATTGGGGTATAGCTTTCTAAGTCGAATACATATACGGTCAATATAGTATGCATAAACGTCAATTGGTGTATGAGGGTCTTCACCTAAAAGACGCAAGCAATCCCAAAGTCCTGCGTTCCAATGAATTACATCGAATGGCTTATTATCAGACAAAAGCCTGTAATTAAGAGTATTTCTAAGTAAGTAGCTCGCAAAACGGCAGTTCTCTTC
>JBGVDY010000313.1:0-8495 GCA_045119585.1 Acutalibacteraceae bacterium
ATAAGCGCGTTTGGTCTGTACCGTTTGATTACAAGTTTTTGCTATAGCCTTACCAGCTTTAATATGTTAGAAAAGCCGTCCTTTGTTGGTTTTGAAAACTACTTAAGAATTTTTAAGGATGAAATAGTGCTGAAATCTCTCGGTAATACGGTTGTTATGATTTTAGCCGCAACAACATTGCTTGTAGTTACTGCGGTTTTACCGGCTATTTTTACGGCAAGACTTAAGCTGCCATTTGGTATTGGAATTATAGGCGCATTTTCATTTATAAGTCTTTCTACTATGCTTCAAAATCCTTTTAAAATGATTTTTAGCAGCGATAGTTACGGAATGATAAATTCATTGCTTCTAAGCAATAAAGTTATAACTGAACCTATAGCATTTACGCAAAATTATGCTATGTTGTTATCGATAATTTTGATGTGGCTTTATTGCTTGGCACCTGTGTTTTCGGTTACATATATTGCAGCAAGAATTAAACACAGCTTTTTAGGTTCGGCAGTTTCTATTTGTTTAATTCCTGTTTTAATGTGTAACGGTAGCGGTATAGTAACAGGAGTAATAGGTTATCCCACTATGAATTATTCTGCGGATTGGCTTTACACAGTATTTAACGATTACCTTATGGTTAGATATGATATAGGTTTTGCATACGCTATTTTATTTGTAGGAATTATAATGTTAATTATTTGGTGTTTGGTAGTTTGTCTTATAGCCTACGGCGTAAGGGTGCTTTTGAAAAATATCAGTTTTGATTCTACTGCATTTAAGAATTTTGGATATATAACCTTTACGCTTTCTATCGGATTATTCGTTATAGTTTTATTTTACACCCTAAAGTATTTGTTAAGGGCTTTTATGCCAACGGAAGAACTGTTTGTTTTTCCAAACAATGCTTTCTTACCTAAAAAACCAACGTTAGAGAATTTTGCATTTTTATTCCAAATAAATGGTTTGAAAGTTCCTTTTACAAAGTATATATATAATTCTCTTATTACTATTCCGTTGGCAGTACTCCCGTTATGTTATTTGGTTGCGCTCCCTTCGGGTGTTGGATTTGGCTTGTTTCAGGCTTCAAAAAGGCAAAAGTGGTTTCTGCTTTGCTTTATACCATTTTTATTTGTTAGCGGTTATATAACCTTGGCTGAATTAGGGGTTATTGATACTTATTTTGTTTATGTTTTTAAATTTTTATCAAGTATTGAGTTTATAATATCAGTATTTTTGATATTTCTTGCGGTTAGGCTTGTGTTTTGTGGGCAAAAATTACGAATAAGCACACTTTTGTTGGGTTTCTTTTTCGTGTTAACTTCTTTTTATGCTATAGGTGTAATAAGGGGTATATGGTATAGTGGTAACGGCTCAATATATACAGAGCAGTTTAAAAATTGGCGAGATATATCTGCGTATATTTCGGCAGGCGGTATAGCGAGGGTAAATATTGCTGCTGCAAATGATATATTATTAATAATTACAACTTTAATGGTTGTGATAATTCCGGTTGCGTTGTTGTTTGGGCTCTATATTTCGTATCATGATACAAAAAAATCCGCTAAAGAGAGTATTACGGTATAGGTTCTTTTATAGGATTTTAACCTTGAATAAGGAGTTAATATATTATGAACTATAACAAGATTTTGGAACTCGTTAAATCGACAAGAAATATTATTTTTAATCGTGATAATTTTGATGTAAATTTAAAGGGAACACTAGATTTTGTTACTAATATTGATATTGCGATAAGTGATTATCTGAAATCAGAACTTAAAAAAGTGTCGCCAGAAGTGGACTTCTTTTGTGAAGAAGAAAAAGGCTGTTTAAGTGAGAACTGTTGGATATTAGACCCAATAGACGGCACCACTAACCTTGTTTATGATTATAAAATGAGTGCGGTATCGCTTGCTCATTATAAAAATGGTGAAATCTTGTTTGGCGTAGTTTATAATCCTTTTACGGATGAAATTTTTTCGGCGGTAAAAGGTCAGGGCGCCTTTTATAATGAAATGCGAAAAATAATGGTCAGTAACAGGGAAATGAAGGATGCACTTGTTGAATTTGGCATCAATTGTGCTCATAAAGAAAAGGCAAAAATAAACTTTCAAATTGCAAAAGATGTATTTGAAAACTGTGTTGATATACGCCGAGTTTCTTCTGCTGCGCTTGATTTAGCATATATTTCTATAGGCAGAATTGATGGTTACTTTGAAGGTGTGCTAAAGCCTTGGGATATTGCGGCAGGTTCGCTAATACTTACTGAAGCTGGTGGTGTAATAACAGATTATAACGATAAGAAAATAGATTTATCAAAACCAACATCGGTTATTGCGGGCAACCCAAAGGTGCATAAAAAACTTATAGAAATAGTTAATAAGTACTGAAACCAATTTTAGGTTTTATAATAAGTAATTTCGACATAATTTAACCAAAAAATCTAAAATAAAACTTTTAATTTAAAGCGAATACCCTTGTTTTTGCGGTTGTTTTGTGTTATGATAAACGCTAATGGTACCTTATGTGCCGAATATCTAAAATAAATTTTAAGGAGATTATTTATGAAAAAGATTATAAGAAAAAAAGAATACGATACCGATAATGCAGTATTGGTAAAAAAGTACACCGTAGGTAATTTTGGAGATAAGGACGGTTACGAAGAGTCTTTATACCAGACTACTGATGGATTTTATTTCCTTTATGTAAATGGTGGTGAGGCTTCCATTTATAGTAAAGAAAACATTAAATCTGTTTCAAAAGAAAAAGCTAAAGAATGGATAGAAAATCATCAATAATAAAAACGGCAGTAACAATTTGTTACTGCCGTTAAATTTTATCTCTCTTCTCTGAAGTAGGAAAGGCCTAAACTTTGCGGAGGTTGATGTTCTCTCTTTTTACGCATGCTTGTAATAATTAAAACTATAATTGTTACAATGTAAGGTAGCATTTTGAAAAGCTCTTGAGTTTCGGTGCCAAGACCTTGGATATAGTTGTTTGCGTTGCACAAAGCACCGAAAACAAACGAGCCAAGGATAGCAAACGATGGCTTCCACAAAGCGAAAATTACAAGCGCAATAGCCATCCAACCACGGTCACCGAACGCATTGTTAGACCAAACACCGCTGGCATAAGCCATTACGTATTGAAGTCCACCAAGGCCTGCAATAGCACTACCAATACAGGTTGCAACGTATTTATATTTGGTAACGTTTATACCTGCGGCATCTGCAGTGGCGGGATTTTCACCAACCGAACGAAGATTAAGACCGGTACGTGTGCGGTTAAGCACAAAGGATGTGATAAGCGCGATTATAATAGCCAAATAGGTTAAAAAGTCGTGCGATAAGAGTAACTCGCCAAACCAACCTAAGTCATCGGCAAATGGTAATTTAGCCGAGAAGAATGAACTTGTTTTTGTAAGTGCGATAGAAGGTAATTCACTCTTAGTAATATTGATAAGTGAAGCGCCTAAGAAGTTACCAAGACCGATACCAAGTGTAGTAAGGGCAAGACCCGTTACGTTTTGGTTAGCATGTAGGGTAACTGTCAAGAAGCTATAAATAAGACCCATAAGGGTTGCGCCCACAATAGCGCAAAGCAACGGGATGAGTACGGCAAGCAAAGGGTTCATATTAGCGATATCATTGCCGCAGGAATTTTCATAAAGGAAAGAACCTACAACACCGCTTATGGCGCCAACGTACATTATACCCGGAATACCAAGATTCAAATGACCTGATTTTTCGGTTATAATTTCACCTGTAGAGCCGTAAAGTAGCGGCACACCAAGAAGTATAGCGCGGCAAATAAATTGGATAATCATACGCTAGCCTCCTTTTTATGCTTAAACTTAATAGAATAGTGAATAAAGAATTCACAACCAACCAACATAAGAATTACGATACCGACCATAATATCCGCAAAGGAAGAGTTAAGAAGTGCGGTATCGGCAACCTTAGCAACACCTAATTCAAGGAATACTACAATAGCGGTCATAATTACCATAATAAAGGGATTGAACTGACCAAGCCAAGACATTAGTATAGCGGTAAAGCCTTCACCGCCAACGCTGTTGATGTTAATGCTATGGTCTTTACCTGCAACTAAAAGCATACCTGTAACACCACATAAAGCACCTGAAATAACCATAGTGCGAATTATAACCTTTTTAACGTTGATACCAATGTAGCGTGCGGTGTTTTGGCTTTCACCAACAACCGAAATTTCATAACCTTGCTTGCTATAGCGAAGGTAGATATACATTATAACAGTAATAACAGTAGCAATTATAATATTCACAAAATAGTCATTACCTGCAACCGATGGGAAATTACCTGCAGATACGGGATTAATAACGTTAGATCCGCCGCCCTTAATGTAAACGTAGTAGGCAATTATTTGGGTTGCAATATAGTTCATCATAAGGGTAAACAAGGTTTCGTTAGTATTAAACCATGCCTTAAATATAGCGGGAATTATGCCCCAAATTGCGCCTGCTATAATACTGGTAACGGCGATAACTAAAAGTAAAACCGGGTAGGAAAGGGTATCGCCTAATTCTATCATACAAATAATAGAAGCAAGGCCGCCCATAAGTGCTTGACCTTCTGCACCGCAGTTCCAAAACTTCATTTTAAATGCAGGGGTGAGCGCTAATGCAAGGGAGAGTAAGACTGCAATTTCTTGCAAATATTTCCAAAGCATTGTAGGGTTACCCTCAAAAAGACGACCAAATACGCCCTTAAACATTATGTCATACGAAGTCACAAAATCTTTGCCTGTAACTATTACGCAAAAAATACCAACTACTATAAAGGAAATAACAATAGTTGCTATTCTGATACACCAAGCCTTTGAAGTTGGCAAATCGTCTCGCTTTACAACGTGGAAAAGCGGCTCGCGAGTGGTTTTTTCAATACTCTTAGCCATTGTTATCCTCCTTTGATTTTGTCATAAGAAGACCAATTTCTTCCTTAGTGGTAGTTCTCGCATCAACAGTACCTGTAATTCTACCTGAACCGATAACTAAAATACGGTCGCAAAGCTCTGTTAAAACGTCAAGGTCTTCACCAACGAATATAACGGCAACGCCCTTGGATTTTTGTTCGTTTAAAAGATTATAAATCAAATAAGATGAGTTTATATCAAGACCGCGTACAGGGTAAGCTGCCATAAGCACAGTGGGGGAAGCGGCAATTTCACGTCCAACAAGTACCTTTTGTACGTTACCGCCTGAAAGACGTCTTACAGGGGTGGTAGCACCCGGTGTAACTACGCCCAAATCTTCGATAATATGCTGAGCCAAATCCTTAGGTGCTTTTCTTTCAAGGAACATTGATTTACCCTTGCGATAGCTGCGAAGCATCATATTATCAATAATGTCCATATTACCCACAAGACCCATGCCAAGACGGTCTTCAGGAACGAAGGAAAGGCGTACACCAAGCTCACGTATTTGCATTGGCGTTTTATTGCGAAGGTTTTCGCTTGCGCCTGTTTTAGGATTATTGTAGGTTATATTACCTTCTTGTACTGACTGAAGACCTGCAATGGCTTCAAGCAATTCTCTTTGTCCGCTGCCTGCAATACCTGCGATGCCTAAAATTTCACCTGAACGAGCGGTAAACGAAACATCGTCAAGCACCTTAACGCCTTCACGGTTGATACAGTCAAGACCTTCAATAATAAGTCTGTCTTCTACGTTTTGCGGTTCGCTGCGTTCAATATTAAGTGAGAATTTTTTACCAACCATCATTTCAGTAAGCTCGGCTTCGTTGGTTTCTTTTGTGTTTACAGTGCCAACGTATTCACCCTTACGCAAAACCGATACACGGTCAGAAAGTGATAAAACCTCGTGTAATTTATGGGTTATGATTATGATACATTTTCCGTCGTCACGCATACGGCGTAAAACGTTAAAGAGTTTTTCGGTTTCTTGTGGGGTCAGAACAGCGGTAGGCTCGTCCAATATAAGTATATCAGCACCACGGTAGAGAACCTTTATGATTTCAACAGTTTGCTTTTCAGAAACCGACATGGTATAGATTTTTTTATTGGGGTCAAGCTCGAAACCATATTGTTCACTGATTTCCTTGATTTTTTGGGTAGAAGCCTTTATGTTATATTTGCCCTCGTCAAGACCTAATACGATGTTTTCAGCGGCATTGAAAACGTCAACTAATTTAAAGTGTTGATGAATCATACCGATTTTATAGGCAAAAGCATCTTTTGGGGAAGTTATGAGAGCTTCTTTTTCATCTATGAAAATTTGACCCTCGTCAGGGAAGTAGATACCCGAAATCATATTCATAAGGGTAGTTTTACCACTGCCGTTTTCACCCAAAATGGAAAGAATCTCACCACGGTAGGCAGTAAGATTAACATCCTTGTTTGCAATTACTTTGCCAAACACCTTGGTTATGTTTTTAAGCTGGATAGCAGGTTGCTTATTCACAGTAAACCTCCATTCAAATAATTTTCAAGAAATAGTTATCTTGGTGATAGCTATTTCTTCAAAATTAGTTTAAGGCGAGGGGCTGCCTCGCCTTAAACATTGAAATCTATTTATCAGCCGTAATTTCTGTCAAGAAGTTTGATACCATCGATTTCTAAATCGAAGTAAGGAGCTGAACGATGCTTTGATTCGAAGAATACACCGTTTTCAATAACTTCGGTATCTTTTTCAAACTTAGCATCAGCATCAACGTCAGCCTTGTAAGCATCAAGCTTTTTGCCGCCTACAGTAAAGTTAGCTGTGTCGAATACGTTGATAGAACCGTCAAGTAACTTAGCCTTAACTTCTTCAAGTTTCTTAGCAGTGTCTTTAGCAGCAGCTTTTTCGTTAACTTCTGTAAGAACTACAGAACCAGTTTCGATAGTGCCTGTCCAGTCAGCAGCGATTTCTTCACCCTTTTCAACACATTCGATCATGTACTTGAAGTAAGGTGTCCAGTCGATTCTGGAAGAAACGATGAAGGTGTTGGGGCAAGCAGCAACGGTAGAACCATTGTAAGAAACGTTAGGAACTTTTGCAGTTTCACAAGCGGTAGGAGCACCCATAGAGTCAGCGTGTTGGCTGATGAGCTTGCAACCGCCGGCAATAAGAGCCTGAGCAGCTTCTTTTTCTTTTTGTTCGTCGTACCAAGAACCTGTGAACTTAACGTCCATAGTAACGGTTGGGCAAACAGACTTAGCGCCAAGATAGAAAGAAGTGTAACCGGACATAACTTCAGCGAAGGTGAAAGCACCAACGTAACCCATTTTAGCTTCTTCAGCCTTGAATTCGCCATTAGCTATCATTTCGTTGAGCTTAAGACCAGCTGCAACACCTGCAAGGTAACGACCCTCGTAGATAGAAGCGAAAGCATTGTGGAAGTTCTTAACGCCTGCAGTGTGAGCCTGAGTACCGGTTGCATGACAGAACTGTACATCGGGATATTTTTTAGCAGCGTCAATAAGGAAGGACTCGTGACCGAAGCTGTCTGCGAAGATGATGTCGCAACCATCGGTTTCGATAAGTTCAACAGCAGCATCATAGCAGTCTTTAGATTCAGGAATCTGAGTCTTCTGAGCATACTCTACGCCCATTTCTTCACAAGCAGCCTTAGCAGCGTCCATGAAGTTTTTGTCGTAGGTGGATTGTTCGTCGTGAAGGAAGATAAAGCCAACCTTCAAATCAGAACCTTCTGTTTTTTCTCCGCCACAAGCAGCAAAGCTAAAGAGCATTACTACTACGAGGAGAATCGCGAGTAATTTTTTCATTTTGGATTCCTCCTTAAAATTTTATGTAAATAAAATTACATCCTATCTAAAGGATAACGAGTCATTGGTCATGCTATCGATAATAGCCAATGATTCAACTCGTATACCCTGTGCTCTCAAGGCATCACCGCCACCTTGGAAGCCTTTTTCAATAACACAGCAGCAACCTATTGTTTCGGCATTTGCTTGACTTAAAATATCAATAAGACCTATAAGCGCCTTACCATTAGCAAGAAAATCGTCAATAATAAGCACTTTTTCGCCTTCGCTTAAAAATTCCTTACTAACAACAACAGTATAATCGGTACCGTGGGTGAAGGAATGCACAACGGTTGTGTAAAGGTCAGCCGATAAGTTTTTACTTTTGTGCTTTTTGGCAAAAACTACCGGAACGTGCATTTCTGCCGCTGCGGCAACCGCAATAGCAATACCCGATGTTTCAATAGTTAAGATTTTATCTATTTTTTCATCTTTAAAAAGGCGGGCAATTTCTTTACCAATCTCCATTAAAAAATCAACGTCGAGGCGGTGATTTAAAAAGGAGTTTACTTTTAAAATGTTATCAGGAAGGACGGTGCCTTCTTTTAAAATTTTTTCCTCCAAAGCTTTCATAACTCAACCTCGACATCTATTAATAAAATCATATTATCATTCTACAACATTTGTTTTAGAAAGTCAACAAAATATGACATTTAATATTGCCAAAAAATACCGAAAAAATTATTTTGTTATGCAGTCAGCAA
>JBGVDY010000314.1:0-1448 GCA_045119585.1 Acutalibacteraceae bacterium
GGCAATCTTACAAACCCACAAGGTCTTAAAAACGAAAAGCTTTTAAACCGTGGCTCTTGCTTTGATTTTGATAACGGCGTTGCTTTACAATTTGACCTTACACTCGAACCGGCCGAAGAAAAGATTTACCGTTTCGGTATGGGTGCGGCAAACTCGGTTGAAGATGCCACTCGCCACAAGGCTCTCTTAAACGAAGAAACCTTTAAGCAAAATCTTGAATACCAAAAGCAACAAGCCGATATGTATAACGATAAAATATGCGTGTCGACAGGTGACGAGGAAATCGACCGTCGCGTTAATATTTGGCTTAAGCGCCAGTTAGAGCTTGGTAAAACTTGGACGCGCTTATGGTTCCGTGGCTCACGCGATATGATGCAGGATATTTCTGCTTTCGTTGCAATGGACACCAAAGATGCGCGCGAAAAAATAGTTCATTCAATGCAGTTTATTATGCCTAACGGCAACTACATAAGAGGTTGGATGCCGATTACCTTGACCGATGCGCGAGACTGCTCTTCTTGGATGCTTTCAACCGTTATTCAGTACATAAAGGAAACTAACGATTACACTATTCTTGACGAAGTATGCCCCTATTATGAATCGGAGGAAACAGGAACTGTTTTAGACCATATGTTTAGAGCAGCTTCCTTCTTACAAGACGGCGTTGGTGCAAAGGGCTTTACTCTTTGGGGTGGTTCGGACTGGAACGATTCTATTGATGCTAGTGGTATTTTAGGGAAGGGCGAAAGCTTATGGCTTAGTGAAGCTACGGTTAAGTTCTGCGGTGAATTTGTTGAGCTTTTAAACCGCCTTGGAAAAAATAAAGAAGCTGATGAAATTCAGAGAAAGATTGACGTTATGAAAAACGCCATCTTAACACACGGTTGGGATAAGGACCACTTTATCTACGGCTTTAACGATTACGGCGAGAGGGTCGGCTCATACGATAGTGAGCAGGGTCAAATGTACTTAAACCCACAAACCTGGGCAATACTTGCAGATATAGTAACCGGTGAAGAAGCTGATAAACTTATGGAATTTGTTGAAAACAACCTCCAATGTGAATACGGTTATATTCAACAGCTTCCAAGCTACAGTAAGGGCGATGACAAAATCGGTAGAATGACCTATTTCCAAAAAGGTTGCTACGAAAACGGCTCGGTTTATAACCACGGTTGTGCATTCAAGCTTGTTGCCGACTGTCATTTAGGTAACGGTAATGCCGCTTTAAAAACACTTAAGAAAATGATGCCTGACAACCCCGATAATCATTACGACCATTCGGGTGTTGAGCCTTATGCATTTACAAATATGTTCTTAGGACCTGAAAATGAATTCCGTGCAGGCGAAACCGTACAGCATTGGGTTACAGGCACTTGCGGTTGGCTCTTCAAGGGCGTTGTGGAATATATGCTCGGTGTTCAAGCAGATTTTGACGGCTTGGCTAT
>JBGVDY010000315.1:0-4460 GCA_045119585.1 Acutalibacteraceae bacterium
CGACTTTCGCGAATAACGTTAACCTTAATTTGACCGGGATATTCAAGTTCGTTTTCAATTCGTTCTGCGATTTGATGCGACATAAGAATCATTTGGTCCTCGGTTACAACCTCGGGTTTTACTATTATGCGAATTTCTCTACCTGCTTGAATAGCAAACGAGCCTTCAACACCATTAAAGGAATTGGCGATTTCCTCCAATTTTTCAAGACGTTTGATATAGCTTTCAATATTTTCTCTGCGAGCACCGGGACGTGCAGCCGAGATAGCATCTGCAGCTTGAACAATACAAGCGATAAGTGTTTTAGCTTCAACTTCGCCGTGGTGAGCGTGAATAGCGTGGGTAACAGCTTCGCTTTCGCGATATTTCTTAGCCACTTCAACACCTAACTGAATGTGGGTACCTTCTTGTTCGTGGTCAAGCGCTTTACCAATATCGTGTAAAAGACCTGCACGCTTAGCCAAGGTTATGTCAGCTCCCAATTCGGCAGCTAAAAGACCTGAAAGGTAGCAAACCTCAAGTGAGTGGTTAAGCACGTTTTGGCCGTAGCTTGTGCGGTATTTCAACTTACCTAAAAGCTTAACAAGCTCAGGGTGGATGTTAGGAACGCCGGCATCAATAATAGCGCGTTCGCCGGTTTCTTTAATGGTTGTGTTAACTTCGTTAGTAGCTTTAGTAACGGTTTCTTCAATTCTTGCAGGGTGAATACGACCGTCTAAAATAAGCTTTTCTAAAGTTACTCGAGCAATTTCTCGTCTTACAGGGTCGAAGCTTGAAACGGTAATAGCTTCGGGTGTGTCGTCAATAATAAGGTCAACACCTGTTGCTGTTTCCAAAGCGCGAATATTACGGCCTTCTCTACCAATAATTCTACCCTTCATTTCGTCATTCGGTAACGCTACAACCGATACGGTTAAATCAGCAGAATGGTCGGCAGCGCAACGTTGAATAGCATGGCAAATAATATTTTTTGCAATACGATCACACTCTTCTTTGGTGTGTTGCTCGTGTTCCATAATTTTTACTGCTTTTTGATGAACTAATTCATCATCTAAAAGCTGTAAAAGGTGGGATTTTGCCTGTTCTCTTGTGAAGCCGGCAATTTTTTCAAGCAAGTCCATTTGGCTTTGCTTAAGCTTTTCACATTCTTCAATCCTCGCATCAATTTCTTTAGAGCGAGCAGCTAATTTTTCTTCTTTAGCTTCAAGATTGTCAATCTTTTTGTCAAGAGATTCTTCTTTTTGTTGAAGACGGTGTTCGCCACGTTGTACTTCGCTTCTTCTTTCGCGAAGTTCTTTTTCGGTTTCTTGTCTTAAGTTGTGGATTTCATCCTTAGCTTCTAATAAAGCTTCTTTTTTCTTTTGTTCAGAAGTTCTGATAGCGTCGTTTAAAATGCGTCTTGCTTCGTCTTCTGCAGAGCCAATAGCCGCTTCTGCGGATTTACGGCGATAAGCCGAGCCTGCAAAAAAGCCGACAACGGCAAGCACAATTGCAACGCCGCCCATAATAATGTACGGCACTCTAGTGCACCTCCTATATAATAAACACGGATATTTTTCTCAAGCCGAAGTGTTAATTTAACACCTCGAATATAGACGGGAGCCGTGTATTTACCTCCCGAATTATGATTTTACTTTGTATAAAATGCAGTTCGCCAAAATCTACAAAACAAAGTTATAACCTAAAAAAACAAAGGTTACTATCCATTGTATTTTACCACTAAGAACACAATATGTCAAGGAAAGTAAATATTAAATTTATTAATATAAATTTCTTTAATTTTTTGCTTTATTTTTTATATGATATATGATATAATCTATAATGAATATTTATGTATTGAAAGGAGTGGCGGTTTTATGTTTAGAAAGTTGATTTTAGGTCTGCTTGTTTTGGGTTTAACGTTTAGCCTTTGCGGATGCGATTTCTTCATGGCAGATACGGCAGAGCTATTATCACCGCCGGCACTTTCGGACGATTTTAAGGAAATATCTGAAGCGATTAATGCAAGTGCTACGGATGATTATTTAATGGAATATCCACAAGCGGGTGAGTATCGTTCTGCAGTAGTGCAAAAGGATATTGATGGCGACGGTGTAAACGAAGCGTTTGCTTTTTACAGTACAAAAGATGGCGAAACCGAAATAATGAATATAAATGCAATTTGCTATAAGGATAAGAATTGGGAATCGGTTTCTATTCAAAATATTGTGGCTTCGGGCGTTCATAGAATTGAATTTTGCGATTTAGACCAAGACGGATTATGTGAAATTTTGGTAGGCTGGCAAATTTATTCTACAAGCGATATGCAGCTTTCGGTTTATTCCTGTAAGGATAATGAGATTACCCAAATGATGATTAGCAAATACGTGCATTTTGTTGTTTGCGACCTTGACCAAAACAAAAACGACGACGTTTTAGTTATTAATGCCGGGGATACAAAGCAACAAAATACCGCTTCACTTTATGGCTTTATAGACGGCAGTATTATTCAAATGGGAAAATGTATGCTTGATAGTAAGGTGCAATCCTTTGGGCATCCAATCGTGTCTGAACTTTCTTCGGGTAAGCCTGCGGTTTATATAGACTCCGTAAAGGGTATAGGTGCTATAACTGAAGTTTTGATTTATGAAAAAGGTAAGCTTATAAATCTGCTTTATGATAATGAACTTTTAGAAACTACTAAAACCTTGCGTGCGGTAAATCTTTCTACGCAAGACTTTAACAATGACGGCGTTTTAGAAATACCCGTTCAGCTTAACGTACCGTCTGTTACGCAAAATAAGGCGGCAGAAAAGCTTTATCTTACAAACTGGTGTTCATTTAACGGAGAATTTCTTACAACTCAGGTAACATCAATGGTAAACCTTATTGACGGTTATTACTATAATCTACCGTCAAAATGGGTTGGCAATATTGCGGTTCTTAAGGATACAGATAACCGTATACGTGAAATTTATAGCTACGATACCGAAAAAATGGAAGTTGGCGACAGCTTACTTTATATGCGTGCTATAAAAATTCGTGATTGGGATAAAGGCGTATATAATGCGCTGAATCTTATGGAAATTGGCAGAACTCGGGATTCGGTTATTGCTTGCAGAATTCCCAGAAAATCAGGAATAACATTTGACAGTGCGAAAAAGAGCTTTGGAATATATAATCAGGAGGCAAAACAGTGAAACGTATCTTAATAGCAGAAGATGAAGTGGCAATACGCGAATTTGAAGCAATAAATCTAAAAAGAGTTGGATATACGGTGGTAGAAGCCGGCTCGGGTGAAGAAGCACTTGATATTTTTGACAATGATTTTGAAGGCTTTGATATTGCTTTGCTTGATATTTCTATGCCGGGTATGGATGGTTTTACTCTTTGTAAAGAACTTAGAAAAAGAAGCGAAACCTTAGGAATTATAATGCTTACAGCCCGTACTCAGGAAATGGATAAAATCAGCGGTTTGATGATAGGCGCAGATGACTATATCACAAAGCCGTTTAGCCCTACCGAACTTTTAGCACGTGTAGATTCACTTTATCGACGTGTTGAAATGTACGTGCCCAAAACCGAAGTGAAGGTGACAGACGATATTACTTTAGGTGATTTTACCCTTAATTTAAGAAAGAGAACCTTACTTAAAAACGGTGTTAATATTGAGCTTACACAGGTGGAATTCCAAATGATTGAATATTTCTTTACGAACCCTGATGTAGCGCTTGACAGAACTGATATTTTGACAAAGGTTTGGGGTAGTAATTATTTTGGTGAAGAAAAGATTGTCGACGTTAATGTCAGACGTCTTAGAATGAAGATAGAAGATGACCCATCGAAACCACAAAGGCTACTTACTGTTTGGGGTATGGGTTATAAGTGGAGTACAAGATAAATAATATAAAAAATTTCAAGAAGGGGGAGGGCAAATGCGCTTAGATATTAAGTTTAAAAGCATTACATACAAATGGTTTTTTAATATTTTTCTGGTGGCTGTAGCTGTTATGTGCGTGGCTGCAATAGCGTTTTCATCACTTTATGCATCGCTTTATACCGAAAAAATAGAAGCGCTTGCCGTCAATTATTCTGAGGAGTTTTTGTCCCTTAATAATACTGATTTAAAAACCTTTAAAGATACTGCAATTAATATGGTGCAGGATTTTGCGTATAAGGATAAAATTGAAGTTCAAGTTATAGATAAAAATGGCAAGGTTTTTGTATCAACCACAGGTTTTTCCGCTAAAGATAGTGAAATGCCTGATTATATTAGAGCAAAAGAGAGCGGCAAGCTTGAAATCTTTAAAGGTAAAAGCAGTACTAAGCAATCTATTATGGCGGGAACGTTAATGCTTTACAGCGATACCGGTGAAGAGCTTGGCGCTTATCGTTGGGTAACTTCAATGTCAAGAGCTAATCGGCTTATGGCTATTGTCACGGCAATAATTATTTTACTTTGCCTTTTGATGCTTTCGGTT
>JBGVDY010000316.1:0-1929 GCA_045119585.1 Acutalibacteraceae bacterium
TTATGGCGGTGTTATAATCTAAAATTTTATCAACGCCGTGTTGTTTGAAATAGTTTTCTTTACCGCCGTAAGAGGCTTTCGAGCCAAACATTACTGTTTGAGTATATCCGTTTTGATGTAAAATATCATTTAAGGTTGTAATACCGGGAAGTAGGTTAGAATCTTTTTTTGGAACGGTATTAAATAGCGGTAAACTTAGCGGAACACCCGCGGTTTGAGCCACTATTGCGGCTGATGTCCAGCTTGTATTCTTGACAAATTCCCATCCGCCAACACCGCTTGAGTGTGAAAAGTTGGTGTTTGTTTTTGCTAAATTATAAAGCTCGGGTATAACGTTTTCCTTGAGTGCGCCACCATTTTCTTTATTAAAGTAAGTAGTTTCCATAGACTCTAAATAAATATATACAAGGTTTTGCTTTTTTGTAGGGAAACGTATTTCTGTAGTATCGGGGGAACGGTATTCGGTATCGTATATTTGGGTGCTTGTTACAATACCGCCTAAAAACTGTGGTATTCCTGTGACGGCAATGCCGTGTATCCAAAGGCAAAGGCAAAGTACAATGCAAACCGCTTTTTTAATTAAAATTTTTAACTTAAACTTTAAAAAATAAAACAAACTTAAAATTACAGACCCTGTTACTGACGGCAAAAGCCCTTTTAAAAGCCAGTCATAAACAATGCCGCTTGCGGTACCTTCCATAGGGGAAAACAGTGTGAATATTATCGACCTAAAGCCGATATCACCAAATATATCCACATACCACTGCGCCGAGAAAAACGCCAAAAAGCTTAGAAAAAAAGCCAAAACTATTGCAATATTTTTTAGAATTACTTTAATCATTTAGTCGCCTTCATTTAATAAATTTCTAACTTTTTCGATACCTTTGTATGCTTTTTTTAGAAAATCCAAAGGAGAAATGCCTTCATAAATCTCATTTTCTGCAAAAACTTCAAGCATTAAAGGTCCTGAAAAGTCGGTGTCTTTAAGATTTTTAATAGATGATTTAAAATCGATTTTACCGTCAAAGGGGATAATGTGTAAATCTCCACCGCGTTCACAGTTATTATCGTGAATATGGGTGCAAAGAAGCTTATCACCGTATATTTTCAAATGCTCTATACCGTCTGTAAAGCAGTTTTCGTGGCCAATATCCCAACAAAAACCTACGTTGCTGTAGTTTTTAAAGGTATCCATAGCCCATTTGAGATACGGAAAATTTCTAAGATTTTCAAATGCAATTTTTACGTTTTTTTCTTTTGCGTATTCTACTATATTTTTAAAACGTGTTTTGCCAAGCTTTGTCATAGGTCCGGGATTAAAGCCCGAAGAAATATGAACTACCGCAATAGGTACGTTCGCCTTTTCGCATAAATCAATACAGCCCAAAATACTTTCATACATTTTGTAACCTGCTTCGCCTTTATGCCATATATTATGAGTGCCAATATATGGGGCGTGAATGAAGGAATATTCTACCTTAAATTCTTTACAAAGAGCCGCAATTTCTTCGACACATTCACAGGTTGTCATATCCGAAAAGATAGCGTTAAATCCAAGCTCTTTTACGGTTTTTATATATTCGCGGTAGCTAAGACCTTTTACGGCGTTTAGATTTATTCCTAAGTTTCGCATTTTTTACCTTCTTTTGAGCACGAATTTAAAGAAATTATACAACTTTTTAGAAAAATTGTCAATAAAAGCGTTGACAAATGAAATTTGGGGTGATATAATAATCGATAATTAAAAAAGCTTTGACGAAGACGGTTTGGAAAGCTTGTTCTCAGAGAGTCGGCGGTTGGTGAAAGCCGATAATGAGTGTCCTTATAACCCATCCCTTCCGAGCTGAAAGGCTGAACAATATTAGTAGGTCTTTTCGTGATTGCTGCGTAAATGCATAGGAATTGTTGGATTCCAAGAGTGGCAGGTTT
>JBGVDY010000317.1:0-5708 GCA_045119585.1 Acutalibacteraceae bacterium
ATAAGCGATAGATTATATTCATCACATTTTTCAATATGACCTGATAAAGTCATAATACCGAAAAATGCGCAAGACATATTAAATATTGTTTGCTGTCCATCAGCCATTTGTTGCATATAAGCATCATCATAAGCAGAGTTAATATCTAAACGATATTTATATACCGCAGGGAAAGGATAACTCCAAATACCCATTTTTTCAGATGGCATACATGCCTGCATGCCCCTTATAATTGAAGGGTTGTTAGTGAAAATTTCCTGATCACTTGTACTTTGGAGGTGGAAATGCTTTAATGTAGCGTTATCACAACGCATTGCGCCACTACCACAGTTTTCAATGGTAAGGTCGGGCATATCAGAAATAAGCCTATCAATAAATTCAAAGAACTTACGGTTATTTTCAAGAAGCGCTGCAGCAAAAGAGCCCGCATCGCCGTCACAACCAATACCTGTACTGTGATTATAGTCGTTTTTAATATAGCGAATACCTAAATCATAAAGATATTTAACCCTTGAATACAAGTAATCAACAACTTCTTTACAAGAGAAGTTTAAGAATTGTCTTTCTTCGCCAATAGGTAGTCCGCAACGGGTAAGAATTGCATCAGGCGCAATTTTAGAAATTGACGTATAAGAAAATGCGGTTTCTAATTCAAGCCAAATTCCGGGTACCATTCCCTTACCCTTAATATAATCTATAATAGATTTAAATCCACCATCGCCGAAAAGTGAATCGTTTTCAATCCAATCACCAAAATCTGTGCCATTACCATTACGAATAAACCAACCGTCGTCAATGCAGAATAACTCAGCACCAACGTTAGCGGCAGCATCAATAAGCGGTATAAGCTTTTCGCGAGTAGGCATTGCCCACAGGCAATTCATATAATCGTTAAAACATACGGGTAATTCGGTAGGACGTAATCCTGTACTACGCTTATATTTTAAAAGTGAAATAATCGCATTTTCAAAGCTATCGGATACACCGTATAAAACGTTTGGTGTTTCAAATGAATCGCCCGAATTTAAGGTTTTATAAAATCCGTTATTGTTTTCACTGCAAGCGCAACAATCCAATGTTAAATAACAAACTTCGTTTTCAATATTTGTTCCAAACTCGAAAGACCAGTTTGCGCTTGATTCAATTTCAAAAAACCAAACCTTATTATCTTGCTTATCTTCAATTAAGATAATGGGATAATACTTATGGGTAGACCAACTGCCCGTACTTGAAATGGTTTTATCAATATGCGAAAAAGCGTGCTTCGCAACAGGATATAAGCCCAACTCGTAAGGAGTAAATTTTGCCCATTGTGCTTCGCCCTGCCAAGCAAAATTGCATATATGAATATAAACCTCTTTATTATGAAAATTTGGAGCAATATTATCAAGATATAAAGAACTTAAATGCGATAAACGCAAAGGTTCATTCGAAGTGTTGAAAATTTTATTGCTCTTTACATATACCCCTGACTCATTATAGGTTTCGTTCTCTTCAACTCTATATTTTAACAAATCAGGTCTTTGCTGACCGTCTCTTTCGGGGATATTTTTTATCATACTAGCCGCAACATTTGAATGATTGTTTATAATTACTTTAAAATTCTTCATAATATTCCTCTAAACACATAATTTAATATAATATTTTGCGCAAAACTCTCGTGTTTCCACGAGAGTTTTTTCGCAATATAGTAAGGTTATTTATACAATACCTTTTCATAAAAGTATAGGTTATTTTAACCCATTATTATTTAGTCTTCTTAGACTTCTTAGATGACCAATCTGAATAGTACTTCCTACCGTCAACAACTTTGTAAGTACGTACTCTTACATAATAGGTCTTCTTAGCTTTAAGGCTCTTAAAAGTTACGGAAGTAGTCTTGTAGCTTGTTACCTTCTTAGTCTTTGCAGACTTGAACTTGCTGGAAGTTGAGTACTGAATCTCGTAACCTGAAGCCTGTGAAGATACCTTAGAAATCTTAACCTTAAGGCTCTTCTTAGCTGCACTAATGCTTGAAACCTTAGTTTCCTTAGGATTAATTGTGAAATAAGCAGTTAAGGTACCGCTGTAGTTACCCTTAAGCTTAATTGTAACCTTATACTTGCCAACCTTCTTACGGCCTGAAGCATAGCTTACGGTGTAGTAGCTTGAAGAAATCTTATTACCCTTATAATCGTATACTTTAACGCTTGGTTTCTTAGCCTTGCCGTTATATGTATATTCTGTGGTAGAAAGCTTAACCTTCTTAGCGTAGTAGATTGTCTTTGTGCTGTATACCTTTTTGCATACACTACATGCCTTAACTATCTTACCGTTCTTAGAAGTTGTAGCCTTGGTTGTTGTAGTCTTGTAAGTATGAGTAATAGTTCTTGTCTTAGAGCATACGTTACACTTAGTATCGCAGTTGTTGCTGTAGGTATGTTTACCTGTTGCAGCGATTACTGTGTTTTCATTGCGTTTTTCGTGACATACGGTACACTCTTCGTGCTTAGCACCGTTTACACCACAGTTATTCTTCTTATCGGTTACCCACTCGAAATTATGCTCTGTCTCACGTGGTTCGTCGCATACGTTACAAGTAGCATCGCAAGCGTTGTCATATACGTGTTCGCCTACTGTGCGTTCTGCGTTACACTCATTACAAGTAGCATCGCAAGCATTATCGTATACGTGTTCGCCTACTGTACGAGCTTCATTACAGTAGTTACAATTTGTGTCACATGCATTATCATAAGCGTGAGGACATGGAGGAATTACAGGATTTTCAGGCATAGCAACAACAGTACAGATTACCTTACTTGTTTTATTAAGGTCAGCCGCTGCAAATTCGTAGTTCATAAGAACTTCGCCTGTAGTCTTATTAATAATTTGGAAATTATCAAAATAACCCTTAATACCCTTGCCGATATAGAACCATGGGAATTGACCGTCAGCTATTGTTGTAACATCAAATGAAACAGTCTGCCATTCGCCAATCTTTCTTTGAAGTTCAAGCCATTTTTGACCGCCATTCGGGAACGCATCACCGTTCCAGCCGGGACAGGTTAAATATGCAACAAAGTTCTTATTGCCAAGAATTTGTGTTGCATAGAAATCAAATTTGAATGTATATTCGCCTGCAGGATAGATATTATCGTGAGGCATACCTACTTCGTGCACGTAAAGTTGACCAAAATCGGTTGTAACTTCAGAAGCGTCAACTTCTACAACGTAGTTATTTAAGTCTACTTCGCGAATAAATCCACATTCATTACATTCAGCATCTTTATCGTTATCATAAACGTGATCACAAAGAACTGAAAGAGGTAATGCAACAACTGTTGCGCCGGAACTTTCTTTACCGTTGCAAGTAGCATCAAATTCGAACTTTGCAACTAATGTGTTGCCTTCATATACGCGGAAGTTATCAAGATAACCTTTAAAACCGCCGCCTACGTGCAATCCGTGGTAAACAAGGGTTTGACCATCTCTTACAGTGAAATCCTTAGACTGTTCAGCCCAACCGTTAAGAGTATCAGCTGTATTCCACCATTTTTGATCGGTAGCATCTCCGCCTGTACCGTTTATACCTTGGTAGCAATGACCGGCAGTACTTGCATTTAAAGCATAGTTATCAAACTTTAAGGTGTATTCTTTACCAGATTCCAATGAAATACCGGACATACCTAACAAATTAAACCAAATTTTGTTAGTTTGTATTTCACTAGCAGAATTATCAACATAAATTGCATAATCGCCAGAGCCTACAAATTCGGGTTCTTCATCTTCTACATTTGGGAAAGGAATTTCACCATATGTTATTGTTGAAAAATCACAGGTTGTACGACTAGTGTATGAAGCGAAATCCAAAGCAGAACCGCCTTGTGTTAGTTCTACGTTCCAAATGTAGAGTTCAGCCGCAGCACTGTTTCTTGCATCAATCCAAAATGATTTTGAATCAACACTCAATTCAAAACTGCCTTCACCTTCTTCGAGGTATCCTTTTTGCTCTCCGTTATCAGAGCCGTAAACTTTAACACTACCGCTTTTAAGATAGTAGTCAAATTTTATAGTACCGGTATTTGCTCTACTACTATCATAACTTGTGCGGAATTGTTCACCTGCATCATACACAAATTTGTATGCAGGGTCATTTGCTTCTGCTGCGCTTGCACCGATTGCCATCGGGATAACAGACAAAAGCATTGCGAGGGTTAAAACAATTGATAATAGTTTTTTCATTCCCATTCTCCTTTTGATGTTAAAACATCATTATTTTTAGATGATTAGACAAAAGTTATCACAGTATAACCATCTTATTATGATTTTACAACAAAACGCAATTACATTAAATGCATTTTTTTGCTTATTTTGTATACTTTTTTGTTTTAGAACTTGATTTGCGATATTCTTCGGGAGTAACACCATAATACCGTTTAAAAATTCGATGAAAGTAGCTTTTATGATTAAATCCAACGTCGTACCCAATCTCTTCAATACTCTTAGTTGTATCGGTTAAAAGCTTTGTTGCGCGTTCAAGTTTTTTAGAGTTTATATATTCATTTAAATTAACTCCAACTTTCTTTTTAAACAATTTTGAAAAATAAGGAAAATTATAACCCGAATAAGCTGCAACCGAGCTAGGTGTAACTGTAGTTAAATTATTCTCAATATAAGTGAGAAATACCTTGAAGTCAATTAGGCTATCTTTTTGCTCAGTATGCTCTGCTTTATCATTAACACGCATTAATATAGCAAAAAACACCTCTAAGTAACCGCGTATTATTTCTAAATAATAATCATTTTGCGAATTGAATTCTTTTTCTATCTCAAATAGAATATTTTCAACCTTTCTAACCTTGTTTGGCGGCAAATGATAAATATTCATCATATCGAACGCATCTTGATTATCATAATAAATTTGAGGTAGCATTTCAGGTTTAATTACGATTCGCAACATTTCAATTTCGCTTAAAGCATAAAATTCATGACGAGAGTTTGGCTTAAATAAAACAACATCACCACGACCAAATTCATTAGAATCGTTTTTAAAGATTTGGCTGCATTTACCTGTTGTCGCATATTCAATTTCAAAGAAATCATGTGTATGAAGATTCATACCGTATGATGTTTTATAACGGCTAACCGCTATAAATTTATCACTTTCCATATAAATTGGCGGCCATTTTTCAATCATACTATCACTCCTGAAAAAGAAATTTAATCGTCATCCTGTTCTAAGGGAGAGTTAACAATATCGTATACTACTTTTTTAATTTTATCAATAATATCTTCATTAGCTGTTTCACCATTATAGGATGGCACAAACGAGTTTTGAAGTATATTACCGTCAAAAATTGATGCATAGTGAGTAAGACCGGCAACATATCTACCATAAATATTAGTTAAATGATAACCGTCTCTGTTAAGGCTCATTCCGCCGTTTTGATAATCAAACTCTTTAACGTTTTCACGTAGATACTGAATAACATCACCAACGGGGATAATTGGCGCATCAATAAGACGGGATGCCAATTTATAACAGTCACGCGATCTTGTATGCATTTCTTTTTGATCGGAGTTATATACGGGGTAATAAGGATGATTAGCATCACTTTCGTAGGCCCAAGTTTGATAAATATAAAATTTTGCATTAGGCGAATGCTTTAAAACCAAATCACGAAGCTCATTTATGAAAGGGTAATATGTAAACGGTCTTCCCGCTTGAA
>JBGVDY010000318.1:0-22948 GCA_045119585.1 Acutalibacteraceae bacterium
GTGAACTCGATAATAAGCTTAGGGGATGCAAGAAATCATGACACACGGCGAAATTGAATGCTTTTTAGCAATATATAGATATAAAACCATTACTCTTGCGGCGGAAAGGTTGTTTATTACACAACCTTCTTTAAGCGCAAGACTTAAAACCTTAGAAAAAGAGCTTGGCGGACCGCTTTTCAACAGAAAAAAAGGGAATAGGGAAATGGAACTTACCGCTGCGGGAAAAGAGTTTTATCAGTTAGCGGTACAGTATGAAGCGATAATTAATCAAATGAAGCAGGTTTGCAAAAACAAAACTAATACGATTAGAGTTTCGGCTATAAATAGTGTTAGTACCTATTTTTTGCCGAAGGTGTATAATTCTTTTATGTTAAAGCACCCGGAGTATCAGTTAGAAATTCAGGATATGGAGCTTGATGCTGCTACTAAAGGTATTTTGGAAGGCAGTACCGATTTGGCTTTTACATCAGGCAAATCTACCGATGACCGACTGATTCAAATTCCTGTTTTTCTTGAAAAAATGGTATTGGTTGTTGGTGATGGGTTGCAGCTCGGTCCTATGGTTACAACCGAAAACTTAAAAAACAATAACGAAATATACGTTGAATGGAGCCACGCTTACAATATTTGGCATAAGCAAAGCTTTAAAGGCGACCATCCACAAATAACAATTTCGATAATGTCGCAGCTTGAACAATTTATGCTACAAAATGATTGCTGGGCAATAGTGCCGGTCAGTATAGCAAATAAACTTGTTTCTAACTCACTTCTTAAAATAGTAAATACAGCGTTTGATATACCTAAAAGAGAAATATCGGTTGTAAAAGCTTTTGATAACAACAGTGAGATTGTTAAAGAGTTTTTAGAAGCAATAAAAAAGGTTACAAACGAAGCAAGCGACGTTTATTCATTGCTTTAAAATAAAGAGTAAACGATTATAATCGTTTACTCTTTATATTTGATTACGGTATTCAAGCGGTGTCATGTTCATTACGCTTTTAAAGGCGCGGTTAAAAGAGCGAATGGATCCAAAGCCTACTTCTTCGGATATATCCGAAATCTTGTTATCGCTGTTGTTTAACAAGAAGCAGGCTCGGTGCACACGAATGTTGTTTAAATAGGTGCTAAAGCTTATGCCTAACTTTTGATTAAGCAAATGCGAAATGTGAAATTTGCTTACGTGTAAATCTTCTGCCAAAATATCGAGCGTTAAATCGTTTGAAAAGTTTTTGGTACAATAATCAAGCACGCTTTGTAGCGTTGTGTTATTAGTTTTAATTCGTGGCTTGAGCTCAAGTTCGGGTAAGATTGCGGCTAAAAGTTGATTCATAATTCCCACTCTTGTAGTGTGAGAAAAATCACCACTGGCATTTACAATATCGGTTATTATATTGGACAAATTAGGTAGGTTATCTTCAGTAATAAGGTTAGATTTCGGAACGTTGTTGTAAAGTATATCTTCCATACCGTAAAGAAGCTTGCTTGAAAAAAGAATAACAATATATTTACCTATAGGGGTTTTTTCATAATAATGTATTTGATTTGGAAAAGCAAAAAATAACTCACCCGCCTTTATGGCGGTTTTCTTTTGGTCAGCAATAGCAACCGTTTCACCGTTAATAATGTAAATAAGTTCAATTTGGTTATGAAAATGCGGATTTGGGGTTAATCCGTTAATTTGCATTATTTCAAAATCTTTGGTTTTATTTTCAAAATATATTCGTTTCAACAAATTCACCGCCTTATTCGTAGTATAACATACTTCAAATTAAATTGCAATAAAAAACCGCAACATTTGTCTACTAATGTAAATATAAATGACTTGTGTATTTTTGGGAAAAAATATACAATAAGCATAAGGAAACAATACTTTTTTAAAAATAATCGGTATTTTAGACAAAAGGATGGCTTTTAGTGAAAAAAATTCTAATTTATAATGAGTTTTATCATGAACAACAAAATGACAATGAAGCGTCGAAGATATATCCGGATGGAATACACGGTGCACTGAAGCAAGCTTTAAGTGATGAGTTTTCGGTTGATACCGTAACACTTGAAACAGTAAGTGAAATAACTGAAGAAAGGCTTCAAAACACCGACGTACTTTTATGGTGGGGACACGTCAAACACAACGAAGTTCCGGACGAAGTAGCTGCTTTGGTACAACAAGCTGTTTTAGAAGGTATGGGGCTTATAGTTTTACACTCGGGTCATCATTCGAAACCCTTCAAGCGCCTTATGGGTACTAACTGTAATCTTACTTGGCGCGAAAATGCCGACCGCGAGCTTTTGTGGGTATTAAAGCCTTCACATCCGATTGCTAAAAATCTAGGTCGATTTGTTGTTATTAATAATGAAGAAACCTATGGCGAGCCATTTTCTATACCCGAACCGGATGAGCTTGTATTTATAGGCAGTTTTTCAGGTGGCGAGGTATTTCGCGCAGGTTGTTGTTATAAGCGCGAAAACGGAAAGATTTTCTACTTCCAACCCGGTCATGAAACTTATCCTGTATATTATAACCCTGACGTTATTAAAATTATAAAGAACGCAATAAATTGGGCTATGCCTGCATATAGGGTGAAGATTGATTGCCCACACGTTAAGAAGCCTTTGGAGGACTAAAATTGAAAAAAGTTGCAGTTATAGGTTACGGCGGACAAGGTGCTTGGCACTGTGCGCAGATTTTAAAAAGTGACGTTGCAGACCTTGCAGGTACTTATGATATAAGAGAAGTGCGTCGAAATGCCGCAAAACAAAACGGTATTTTTGTGTATGATTCTAACCAAGCGATTTTTGAAGATAAATCGGTTGATATAATTGTTGTGGCAACTCCTAATGACGTTCACGAAGAATTGGTAGTAAATGCTCTTAAAAGCGGTCATAACGTAATTTGTGAAAAGCCTGTAGCTTTATCGGTAGAAGAATTTGACCGTATGGTAGAAGCCGAGAAGGAATCGGGTAAAAGGCTTTCGGTTCATCAAAACAGACGTTGGGACGTAGACTTTTTAGCTACAAAATCAGTAATTGAGAGTGGCGAAATCGGTGAAGTATTGAGAATAGAATCGAGAATACACGGCTCACGCGGTATTCCTAGTGATTGGCGTTGCCAAAAAGCACCGGGTGGCGGTATGATTCTTGACTGGGGCGTGCATTTAATTGACCAAATGCTACAGTTAATTACCGAAAAAATTGTTACGGTAAACTGCAATACCACACACTATACTAATGACGAAGTTGACGACGGTTTCCGTTTGGAATTAGGATTCCTAAGCGGAAAAACCGCTTACGTTGAAGTTGGTACGTATAACTTTATTGCTATGCCACGTTTTTATATGCAGTGTAAGGAGGGTACACTCCACCTTGCCGACTGGCAACAAAATGCTAAGGTTGCAAAGCTTACCCGTTGGGTTGAAAAGGACGTTACCCCTGTACAAAATGCAGCAGGTATTACTAAAACAATGGCACCTCGTGACCATTTAACACTCGATAGCTACGAAATAGAGCGTCCCACAAGCGACGTACATACTTTTTACCGCAATTTCTGTGCTGCTATTGGTGGCGAATGTGAACAGTTAATCAAAAATTGCGAAGTGCGCCGTGTACTTAAGGTTATGGAAGCGGCATTTAAGTCTGCAGAAGATAAGCAGACTCTTAAAACCGATATATGATAAGGCTTGGTACTGTTGGCACAAGTCAGATTTGCCGCTACTTTTTAGGTGGTGCAAAGCTTTCGGGCGAGTTTACGCTTTCGGCAGTGTATTCGAGAAATTATGACACGGGCTTGGCATTTGCAAATGACCACGGTTGCGATATGGTTTTTAACGACCTTGAAGAAATGGCAAAAAGCAGAACTATAGATGCAGTTTATATTGCTTCACCAAACGCTTTTCATTTTGAACAGAGTAAATTATTTTTGGAAAACGGTATACACGTTTTATGTGAAAAACCTATTGCAACCAATAAGCAAGAGTATTTAGAACTCTTGGAGTATGCAAACAACAAAAATCTTATTTATATGGAAGCTATAATTCCCCGCCACGTTACTCACTACAAAAAGGTTAAGGATGCGCTTGAGAGTATTGGGAAAATACAAATGGCAAGAATAGATTTTTGTCAGCGCTCTTCTCGGTTGGATAGCTTTTTACAAGGTAAGCCACACAATATTTTTGATATGTCGCTAAAGGCAGGGTGCCTTATGGATATTGGCATTTACTGTGTTTATGGGGCTCTCGATTTATTGGGAGAACCCAAAAGCGTAAAATCTCAGGCTAATTACCTTTATAACGGGGCGGACGGCTCGGGCAGTGCAATTTTAGACTATGGCGATTTCTCGGCAGTTTTAACCTATTCAAAAACCTGTGAAACTGCAATAGGCAGTGAAATTATGGGCGATAATGGCACGTTATTAATAGGAAAAATTTCACAGTATAGTGACGTTTTATTATTAAAAGACGGCAAAAGGCAAGAAATTTGCGCTACCCCCACAAAACAAGAACTTATGAGCGGTGAAGCAAAGCGTTTTGCCGATTATATTTTAAGATTTGGCGAAAACAAATCAGACTATCAAAAGGTTTGTGAGTTAACTCAAAACGTACACAAAATAATGGATTTAATAAAGTGTGATGCTGATATTAAATATCCATAAATATAGAAGGGAGCTTACTTATGAAATTAGGTATTGTAAGTGCAATTTATGACGGCTTTACTTTTGAGGAAATGATTGATGACGTTTCCGCAAACGGTTGCAGCTGTGTAGAGGTTGCTTGTTGGCCGCAAGGAAAGGCGGAAAGAAGATATGCAGGTGTAAGCCATATCGACGTTGAAAACACAAGCGAAGATTATATTGCTTATGTTAAAGACTACTGCGCAAAAAGACAGGTTGAAATTTCTTCTTTAGCTTTTTATCCAAACACAATGGATGGCGATTTGGAAAAACGCCAAAAAAATATCGACCATCTTAAAAAGGTTATTAATATGAGCGCACTTTTGGGCGTTAATATGGTAACAACCTTTATCGGTCGTGACCAAAACAAAACCGTTGAAGAAAACCTTGAAATTTTTATGGAGGTTTGGCCCGAAATTATTAAATTAGCAGAAGAAAAGGGCGTTAAAATTGCTATTGAAAACTGCCCAATGCTTTTTGGCGCAGACCAATGGCCCGGCGGACAGAATTTATTTACTACTCCTAAGCTTTGGAGAAAAATGTTTGAGCTTATCCCAAGCGATAACTTTGGCATTAACTATGACCCAAGCCATTTTATTTGGCAACAAATTGATTACATAAAGCCCCTTTACGAGTTTAAGGATAAAATCTTCCACGTTCACTGCAAGGATATAAAGCTTTATCCGGATAAACTTAACGACGTTGGTGTTATGGCTTATCCGCTTGAATATATGAGCCCGAAGCTTCCCGGTCTTGGAGACGTTAATTGGGGCAAATATATTTCTGCTTTAACCGATATTGGCTACGATAGTTTTGTTTGTATTGAGGTTGAAGACAAGGCTTTTGAAAGCTCAAAAGAAAAGATACTTGATTCCGTTAAACTTAGCTGCCGTTATTTAAAGCAGTTTGTAATTTAAAAAATAATAATTTTTAGGAGGAACTAAAAATGGCAAAAATAGCAGACTTAGACGCTTACAAAGAAAATCAGGAAGAAAAGGTTATTGACACTTCTAAAAAAGTGAAAATCGCCTTCATTGGTACAGGTTGGATTGCAGAAGCTCATGCAAGAGCGCTTCTCAAAATGGAAGACGTTGAAATCGTTGCATTAGCTGACTTAGTACCTGGCAAAGCACAAAAATTTGCTGAAAAATTTGGTATTGAGAATGCTCGCTACTATGAAAGCGACGAAGCTCTTATCGCTGCTGAAAAGGACAATATAGATGCGGTTACTATTTGTACCTACAATACTCAACACGCTCCCTGCGCTATCCATGCTCTTGATGCAGGTCTTCACGTAATGCTTGAAAAACCCTTTACCGTAACTTTAGATGAAGCTATCGAAGTTATGAAGGCTGAAAAGAAATCAGGCAAGATTTTAACCATCGGCTTCCAGCCTAGAATGAGCGAAAATATGCAGATGATTAAGAAGATTGTACAGTCAGGCGAATTGGGTGATATTTACTACATCCAAGCAGGCGGCGGTCGCCGTCGCGGTATTCCTACTCCTTTCGGTACCACATTTATTGAAAAAGAAACCGGCGGTATCGGTGCTTTAGGTGATATCGGTTGCTATTCTTTAGATATGCTTCTTAACGCTGTTGGTTATCCGAAGCCATTAACCGCTACAGGTTACGTTTCTAATTTCTTCGGTACAGACCCTGCATATTATCCTACTCATCCTGAATATGCTGAAAAATTTGGCGTAGATGACTTTGCAGCAGGTTTTGTTCGTTTAGAAGGCGGCATTATGCTTGACTTCCGTATTTCTTGGGCAATGCATATGGATACTTGCGGTGATGCTCTTATCTTAGGTACTAAGGGTGGTCTTAGAATTCCTTCAACAGATTGCTGGAACGGCGAATTCAAAACTCCGCTTACCATTTATAAGACATTGTGCGACCAAACCATTGAATATCAAGTTCCAATGCAACCTTCTGCAGACTTCTTCTTCAAGAAGATGCGTTCTTTCATTGATGCAGTTAAGGAAGGTGGCACTGCTACTGTTCCTTCAAGCCAAATCGTTATTAATCAGGCTATTATTGACGGTCTTGTTCGTTCTGCTAAATTAGGTAAGGAAGTAGAAATCGAAATTCCGGAGGTATAATATGGATTACTCTGTACAAATGTATTCGGTTCGTGACCTTGCAAGCAAAAATATGGATGAAGCTTTGAAAAAGGTTGCTGAAATAGGCTATAAGCAGGTTGAGTTTGCAGGCTTTTTTGACCATAGCGCAGAAGAAATTCGCGCTATGCTTGATAAATACGGGCTTGAAGTTTCAAGTATTCACGCTGGTTTTGACCCGTTACTTGAAGATTTTGACAACGTTGTAGAATACAACAAAAAAATCGGAAATAAGAATTATATTATTCCCGGTTACGATTTATCATCTCAGGATAAGATTGATGCATTTGTTGAAAAAGTTAACGTCATCAACAAAAAGCTTGCCGAACAGGGTATTACACTTGCCTACCACAACCATGCACGTGAATTTAATATGAATCCTGATGGTTCTTTTGTTTACGACCAATTAATTTACCGTACCGATATTCAACTTGAAGTTGACGTTTATTGGGCTTATGCTGCTATGAAAGACCCCATTGCCCTTTTAGAACGAGTTAAGGACAGGGTAACCTTTATTCATATGAAAGATGGTACCGGCGAAGGTAGAGGTACCCCGTTAGGTAAAGGCAATGCACCGATTAAAGAGGTTCGCGAGTGGGCAATTGCTAATGGAAAGAAAATGGTAGTTGAAAGCGAAACCTTAACTCCAAGCGGAATTGAAGAAGTTACAATCTGCTTCGATTACTTAAAAACTTTAGAATAATAGGAGTAGAGTATATGAAATTTCCAATTGCGTTACAGCTATATACTGTTAGAAACAGCATGGCAAACGATTTTGAAGGCACCTTAAGACAAGTTAAGGCGCTCGGATATGACGGTGTTGAATTTGCCGGTCTTTATGGCAAAACTGCAGCCGAAGTAAAGGCTTTGTGTGAAGAAATTGGCTTAACCCCAATTTCTGCGCACGTAACCTTTGTAGATATGGTTGAAAACCCCGAAATTTTAAAAACCTATTCCGAAATAGGTTGCGAATTTGTTGTTATTCCTTATTTGGCTGAGGAATATCGTCTTCCTAGCGAAAAGTTTGCAGAGGTTATTGAAGGCGCAAAAATGTTAGGAACTAAGGCTAACGAGTTAGGTATGAAACTAGCATACCACAACCATGACTTTGAGTTTTTAAAGATTGACGGCGAATATGCTTTAGACATTCTTTACAAAGAAGTTCCTGCAGATATACTTCAAACTGAGCTTGATACCTGTTGGGTAAATGTTGGTGGTGAAAATCCTGCCAATTATATCCGCAAGTATGCCGGCAGATGCGAAATTGTACATCTAAAGGACTTTGTAGGCGGAAAAAGTGAAAATATGTATGAGCTTATCGGCATAAAAAGCGACGATAAAAAGGTTGACAAATCACAATTTGCTTTCCGTAGCGTAGGCGAAGGTGTTCAAAATTTCCCCGAAATTTTAAAAGCTTGCGAAGAAAGCGGTACACGCTGGGTGGTAGTTGAACAAGACCAACCCACCGAAGGCTTAACAAGTCTTGAATGTGCAGAAAAAAGTATTAAATATCTTAAAACTCTTTAAGAAAATAAAACGGAATCTCGAAAGAGATTCCGTTTTTCTTATTATGTAGCGAATATTTGATTGTATTCAGAGCTTTGCGCTAATGAAACATAATCGTTCCCTGAAACAATAATATGGTCTACAAGCTTTATTTCAATTTGTTCTAAAGTGTATTTTAAGCTTTGGGTCATTTGAATATCGGCAAAGCTTGGCACGGCACTTTGTCCAACGTGGTTATGCGAAATTATTACGCTGGTAGGATTTCTTGGAAGCACCTTTTTAACAATCTTTTTAACCGAAAGCGACACGCTTGCTGTATGACCGTCGCTTATAATATCGTTTTCAATTAGTTCGCCTTTATTATCAAAGCTTGAAATCATAAATACTTCGTTATTATAACCCATAAAGCAGTTTGTTAAATAGTTGCCGTATTCGTCAATACTTTTAAAGCGGTAGCGCTTTTTGTATTCTTCGGCATGTATTCTGCGAGAAAGCGGCAATATCATTTTAATAAGCGTTACCGCCCGTTCGGTCATACCTTTAACTTCAAAAAGGCTGTTAGGGTCAGCTTCAAAAACACCGTTTAGCGAACCAAATTTCTCCAAAAGAGTGTGTGCCATATCGTTTGTATCTTTTTGCGGTATTCCATAAAATAATAAAGCTTCTAACACCTTGTGGGATGGCATAGAATCGGGGAAATCCTGCTCTAATAATTCGTGTATAAGGCGCTTCCTATGGCCCTTGTGCGGATTTTTATCCATATTCCACCATCCTTTCATAATTCTATAATCTTTTAATTATTCCAATATTTTCTATCAAGGCTTCTAAAGGAAATTGCCGAGAAAATATGCTGCTTTTCTATAATTTCACTACTATCAAGATCGGCAATAGTGCGCGCGACCTTTAAAATACGGTCGTATGCACGGGCAGACATACCTAAACGTTCAAATGAAAGTTCAAGATATTTTTCAGCGTCGGCTGTCAATTTACAAAACTTTTTAAGAAGCGCAGGGGTTAAGTCGGCATTACAGGTAATACCGGTGCCTTTGTAACGCTCTTGCTGAATTTTACGTGCTTTATTTACACGCTTTTTAATTTCCTCTGAAGTTTCTTCAGTGCTGTTAGATTTTAAAGAAGTATAATCAACAGGTGGAACTTCAACGTGTAAATCAATTCGGTCAAGCATGGGGCCTGAGATTTTGCTAAGATATTTATGTACTGCCTGTGAAGAGCAACTGCAAGGCTTGGTCGGATGACCGAAAAAACCGCAAGGACAGGGGTTCATTGCTGCTACAAGCATAATAGAACTTGGATACGTGAGAGTTCCTGCTACGCGTGAAATTGTAACCTTTCCATCTTCAAGGGGTTGGCGTAAAGCTTCCATAACGTCACGTCGAAATTCGGGGAACTCATCCAAAAACAACACGCCGTTATGAGCCAAAGATATTTCACCGGGTTTTGGTACAGTGCCGCCACCCGAAATACCCGCAACCGAAACCGTATGGTGCGGAGAGCGGAATGGTCTTACCGACACAAATGGGTTTTTATTATCCAAAATACCTGCAATAGAGTGAATTTTGGTGGTTTCTATAGATTCTTCAAAGGTCATATCGGGCAAGATGCCGGGAAGCCGTTTTGCAAGCATACTCTTGCCTGCGCCGGGCGGGCCCACCAATACGATATTATGATTGCCCGCAGCCGCAATTTCCAATGCTTTTTTAGCCGCAACCTGACCTTTAACGTCACAAAAATCAGGCACACGAATATCGCTTATGGCTGTAGTTGGGGTGAGCGGTTGCTTTTCTATCAAGCTGTCACCGTTCAGGTGGTCAATAAGTTGTTTTATATTTTCTACCGGATAAACATTTATACCGTCAACAACCGCCGCTTCTATAGCGTTATCTTTTGGAACAAATATGTTTTCAACACCGTTTTCCTTAGCGGTTATGGTCATGGCCAAAATGCCGTTTACACCACGTAAAATACCGTCAAGAGCTACTTCGCCTATTGTTACGCTGTTTGATAAATCGGCTTTAAGTTGGTCTGATGCCTTGAGTATGGCTAAAAGCACGGGTAAATCGTATAACGAGCCTTCTTTTCTGCGGTCGGCAGGTGCTAAGTTTACAGTAATACGCGAAACAGGGAACTTAAAACCGCAGTTTTTAATAGCGGCGCGAACTCTATCACGGGATTCTTTTACAGTAGCGTCGGGAAGACCGACAATATCAAAGGCGGGAAGCCCATTAGAAATATCGGCTTCAACCTGTATCATATAAGTATGAAAACCAAAAACTCCTACGCTTTGGGTTCTTGAAAACATAAATTCACCTACTTTGTAAGGTTATTTTGTGGTTTGCCGTTTAAGAATGCAGAAATATTGTCGCAAACTAAATCCAAAAGCCGTTTTCTTGTACTGAGCGGCGCCCAACAAGTGTGGGGAGTAATTGTTATATTTGGCGCATTTTTTAAGATGTTGTCCTTAGTCATAGGCTCGGCACATAAAACGTCTATAGCCGCACCCGAAAGTTTACCGCTTGTCAAGGCATCATAAAGCGCTTGTTCGTTTATTACACCGCCACGTGCGGTGTTTATGAAATAAGCGCCGTCTTTTAGCATGCTGAATGTGTCTTTATTAAACATTTCGCGGCTTTGCTCGTTTAATGGGCAATGCACCGATATAATATCACTGTTTTTAAGAACGTACTCGAAGTCTTTAAAGCGCGGATCATTCTCACGTACGGTACGGGTATAAACGATTACCTTCATTCCTAAGGCTAAAGCGATTTTTTCAACTGCCTTTGCAATAGCACCGTAGCCTATAAGCCCTAAGGTTTTGCCGTAAACTTCATCGGTAGAGAATTTAAGCGGTGAAAAAACAGGGGATTGCTGCCATCCGCCATTCTTAACAAAGCCATCGTAGTCGTTAATCTTAGTGTAAAAATTTAAAATATAGGCAATAACCTGTTGTGCAACCGCATTTGTAGAATAATTTGGCGCATTACACACCACAATACCATTTTGCTTTGCATAGTCTATATCAATATTGTTATAACCTGTGGCAAAAATACCTATATATTTAAGTTGTGGTGCTATATCCATAAGTTCTTTGCCTATAACGGTTTTATTACAAAGCAAAATATCGGTATCGCCAATTTCTTTTACAAGTTCCTTATGGGATATATTATCATAAAGGGAAACCTTGCCGAAAGTTGACAAGGCTTCTAAGGATAAATCGTTATTAGATTGTAACGTTGCAGCATCAGTTAATAGTATTTTCATCTTTACGAGTCACCTTTCGCTTAGTGCCGTCGGGCTCTACGATATAAGTGTTTTCAAGCTGACCTATAAGGCTTTGCTTAAAAGAGTCAATATACTCTCTTCTTAAAATATATTGTTCTTGTTTTTCTTCTTCTGTAAGACCTATAGTTTTTTGCTTGCGAGCAAGTTCGTTAATTCGGTCGATTTTTTTCTGTTCCATTTATATATCCTTTTTCAAGATTTCTTTTAAGTAAATTTGTTCTAATTCTTCGCACAGTTTTGGCACGTTCTCTCGGTTTTCAAGATAATTTTTGCAAAGTACCGCAAACCAACTGTTGCGGCCAACGTCTAGCTTATCTTTATTTTCCTCAATAAAATTACGCGCTATTTGTAGTTTTTCATCTATTGAAAGTTCGGGCTTTTTAAGCACCATACATTCTGCTGTGTAAATATCTCTGTGAATTTTTACAAGTTTTCGCCATTCGGGGTATTCAGGTATATTATCACTTTTCTCATTTATTTCTAAACCTTGTTCGTTTAAAAATATTTTTGCCATATGATAAAAGCCGTATGGTGTTGGATGAACGTGGTCATCGCTGTAAAGCCTATCGGTTTGCATTATTTCAACCATTTCGGAATAATAATCGCAAAGGGTGTAATTATTTTGCTTTGCAAAATATCTTACAAAATTAGCATATTCCGATAAAAGTGCATACCCACCTTTAAGAGAGGAAATTGACGTTTCTTCATATTCGTCATAAGGTGCCGGGGTACATAAAATAAGTTCTATATTATTTTCAATAATTTTTTTGCAAAGCTTTTCAATACATTCTTTATAAATTTCAAATCTTTTTTTCAAGGTGTTATATCTTGAAGTACTTTTTGGGTCGATTAAACACCAACGCCAACTGTCGTTAACACCAAAAGCAACAACTGCATGAGTTGGGCGAAATCGAAGTAGGTCGTCTTCGAAAACACTTAATGCAAATTCAGCAGTTCCGCCTGCCGTACCGCAGTTGAAAAAGCGAATATCTTCATTCGGAAAATTATTTCGATAACAGTCTATAATCCAAGGTAACGCATGGTTCATAGCCACCAAGCTATCCCCTACGAAACAAACTCTTGAACCGTTTTCGAATCTTTTCATAAAAATCACCTAAATTTCGTTTCTGCCCTCTAAGGCACGTGCCAAGGTAAATTCGTCAGCATATTCTAAGTCGCCACCAACGGGAATACCGTAAGCCAGGCGTGTAACTTTTATGCCCATAGGCTTTACAAGGCGTGAAATATAGCTGGCGGTAGCTTCACCTTCAACTGTGGGATTAGTAGCCATAATTATTTCTTTTACGGTATCGGAAGAAAGCCTTGCCATAAGTTCTTTTATGCGAAGATTATCGGGACCAATACCATCCATTGGGGATATAACGCCGTGTAAAACGTGGTAAACACCCGAAAATTCACGCGTTCGTTCAAATGCCATAACGTCTTTAGGCTCCGCCACAACACATATTACAGAATGGTCTCTCTTTTCATCTAAGCAAAGGGGACATTTTTCCGTATCAGTAAAGGCTTGACATTCTTTGCAAAAATGAATTTTTCGTCTGGCATTAACCAGCGCTTCGGCAAAGCGCTCGGCAACCTCGGGGGGTTGCTCTAAAATATTATAAGCTAAACGGGAAGCGGTTTTTTTACCTATTCCGGGAAGTCGTTCAAACTGAGCAATAAGCTCGTTTAATGGCACAATATTATAATTTGCCATAATTAAAACATACCGGGAATATTAAGACCACCGGTTATAGCCGACATTTCTTCTTCGCTGTTCTTTATTGCATTGCCAATGGCTTCGTTTACTGCAACAGTAACAAGATCTTCAAGCATTTCGCTATCATCAGGGTCTACAGCATCGGGATTGATTTTAATAGATTTAATAAAGTGCTTACCGTCAACAGTAACCTCTACTAAACCGCCACCTGAAGTAGCGGTATATTCTCTTTCTTCTAAATCGGCTTGAAGATTTTGCATATCCTCTTGCATTTTTTGGGCTTGTTTTAGCATTTGGTTCATATTGCCGCCGCCATTATTTGGAAGTCTTACTTTCATAATATATTCTCCTTAGTTCATATCTAAATTTTTAAGCTTATCAGCTAAAGACAAAAGCGGGTCTTGCGCAATTGCTTGTTTTTCGGCGCTGTAAGGACCTAACTTATAAGTGTGTCCCAAAACGTCCTGTGCCGCTTTTCTAATGCTGTCTTTATATAAATTATTATTTTTTATAAGGGTTCTGAATTGCGAATTTTTAGCATCAATTAAAAGATAATCACCCTTAATATATGCGGTAGAATCACCTAAAACGCCGGCTATAAGCGGGCAGGTGGTTTTAAGTATGTTTACTATTTCGGCCCAATTTTCTACCGCTGTTAGTTCATTGGTAGCGGGTGTGGGCTTTGGTGCAGTCGGTTCCGGTTCGGGGAGTGGATAATCGGTATCCGGCTCGGGTGGGAGCGGAATATCCTGCTCTTCGAGTATGGCTTCAGGCTCGACTATTGGTTCTGTTTTTATAGGTTGCGGTTTTACCGCTATGGTTTTAGCACCGTTTTCTAAAGCAGTAATACGGCGTTCCAACGCATCAAAATCCACCGATAGGGAAGGGTTACAAAGCTTAATTACCGTCATTTCCATCTCGCAACGGCGGTTGCCCGTTTGCATTGAGGCGGTAGCCGATTGAAGCCTTGAAAGCGCAAACATAATATCTTTAATATCGTAGTTTTCGGCCTGTGCTTTTAAGGCATTAAGGCGGGCGTTAGAACAAATTATAGGTAGCTTATCACCGTTTACGGTTTTAATAATCATAAGGTCACGGTAGTGGGAAATAAGCTCGGACAATAGTCTTAGCATATCTACCGATGAGTTATGAAGTCTATCAAGCATTAAAAGGGCGTTTTCGGTATCCTTAAGCTTTATAAAATCAGTAAGTTCAATAAGATAATCATTACCTGCCATAGCGCACACGCTTTCAACGGTGCCTTCGTCAATATCCTTTGCGGCAGAAGCACATAAATCAAGTATTGATAAGGCGTCACGCATACCTCCGTCGGCTGCTGCGGCAATAAGTGTTGCAGCAGAATCGGTAAGGGTTAGCCCCTCGTTTTTCGCAATAAACTGTAGTCTTTCGCAAATTTTTTGGGTGTCAATACGTCTAAAATCAAACCTTTGACAACGCGAAAGAATGGTGGCGGGTAGCTTGTGCACCTCGGTAGTGGCCAAAATAAAAATAACGTGTTCGGGAGGTTCTTCTAAGGTTTTAAGCAAAGCGTTGAATGCGCTTATTGATAACATATGAACCTCATCTATAATATAAACACGGTATTTAGAAGAGGAGGGGGCAAAGTTTATGCGCTCGCGCAAAATGCGAATATCTTCAACACTGTTGTTAGAAGCAGCGTCTATTTCTACAATATCGGTATTTTCACCGCTCAAAGAAGATTTACAGCTTTCACAGTTAAGGCAAGGATTACCGTCCTGAGATTCGGTACAGTTAACCGCATTAGCCAAAATTTTAGCACAAGAAGTTTTACCCGTTCCGCGAGTACCTGTAAAAAGGTAAGCGTGAACGGTTGTACCTGAAGCTATTTCATTTTTTAAGGTTTCGGTTATATGCTCTTGACCGTAAACTTCCGAAAAGGTTTTCGGGCGGTATTTACGGTATAAAGCCTGATAAGCCATATTTTCGCCCCTTTATTTAAAAATTGCGTATCCGAATGCACGAATGAGCCGATTTACTGCGGCGCACAGAAAAATCTACTTAATGCTGCTCGGTTCCCCGCCTGACATGGTTCGTAGCATTCCGTCGCACAGGACCCGCCCATTCGCACATTCCGATACGCAATGCACTTAATATATTAGTTATTTTATCACATTCATTAAAAATTTACAATAGGAAAGATATAAAATGTTGAAAAATTTTCTCATAATTGATATAATATAATTGAATGTAGTTTTTATGGAGAATTTTACAATATGAAAACAGAGATTTGGGACGTCTTAGATAGCGACGGAAACCCCGTAGGTAAAACCGTCGCACGCGGACGATATTTTTTAAAACCCGGTGAATATCACCTGGTAGTGCATATATGGATAATATCACCTGACGGTAGGTTTTTACTTCAAAGAAGAAGTGATAGGAAAAAACTTATGCCGGGTGAATGGGCGGCTACAGGCGGCGCGGCAATTTCGGGCGAAAGCTCTTTTGCGGCTGCTAACCGTGAATTATTTGAAGAGTTAGGTATTGCTTCAAACGAGCAAACGCTTAAAAAGATTTTAAGGCTTAAAAGACGCAATTCTATTTTAGACGTTTGGCTTATCACAAGCGATATTTCTGAAAAGGATTTAAATTTGCAAGAATCCGAAGTTGCCGAAGCACGTTGGGTTACAAAGCAAGAACTTAACGAAATGATTAACAAAGGCCTTTTCCACAATTACGGAAAGGATTATTTCAACTGCGTTTTAGAAGCTATTGAAGAAGACAGAGGAGTTACTGTATGAGTCATAACGACCAAACCCAAAGTTGTGCTTTTTGCCATGCATATTTATTCGCGGAGGACGATGTTGTATATTGTCCCGAATGTGGCGCACCACACCATAGAGAATGTTATAATAAACTCAATAAATGCGCTTTAGAAGAGCTTCACGGTACTGAAAACCAGTACGACAAGCTACGACGTGCTGCCCAAGAGCAAAAGGCTAAGGAAGAAGCCGAAAAGCAGGAAACTGCCGAAACCGATTTTGAAACACCTTTTGGTAATTTATCTCCAATTGATTTTTTGGGTGGAGTTAGCCCCGAGGACGAAATTGACCATGGCGTAACTGCAAAAGAAGCGGCAAAATTTGTTTTGTCCAATACAATGCGTTATATTCCTAAGTTCAAAAAACTTAATAAGTATAGTAAAGCCTCTTGGAACTTTTTAGCTTTTCTATTACCTAGCGGATGGTTTTTCTCGCGAAAAATGTATCTTAACGGTATAATTACAGCTGTTCTTGAAATTATTGCAACCTTGCTTACGGTTCCTTTTCAGCTTATTTGCTATAATTTAGGATTGACCAGTTCAACTTTCAATGCAGAATTAATGCAACGAATGGCAGAAAGTATAGATAAAATTCCGCAAACGGTAGTGTATGCTGCGTTCATGGGTATTACTATAAGCCTTGCTATAAAAATAGTGGTGGCTATTTTGGGCGATTATCTTTATAAAAAATATACCGTAAACAGTATTAGAGAAATTAAGCAAACCAGCGAAAATAAAGAAGCTGATTTTCGTAAAAAAGGTGGCGTGAATATCTTTTTATTCTTGGTTGCTGTAATGGCGGTTCAGTATATTCCTGCAATTATAGTTTCGTTTATAGGATATTAAAGCTTTATAAGGAGAGATTTTATGAAGATCAAAAAAGCGATTATTCCCGCGGCAGGGCTTGGAACAAGGGTTTTACCGGCATCAAAGTCAATGCCCAAAGAGATGTTGCCAATCGTTGATAAGCCGGCTATTCAGTATATAGTTGAAGAAGCGGTGAAAGCGGGAATTACTGATATTTTAATAATAACAAATCGCGGTAAGGGTATTATTGAAGACCATTTTGATCATTCTATTGAGCTTGAAAATATTCTTTTAAAGCGTGAAAGGTTTGATACCTTAAAAGAACTCGACGATTTAGCAAATATGGCGAACATTTATTTTATTCGCCAAAAAGAAACAAAGGGCCTTGGCGACGCGGTACTCAGAGCGCGTGAATTTGTGGGTGATGAGCCTTTTGCAGTGCTTTACGGCGATGACGTTATAATTGGCGAAGTTCCTGCTATTGGCGAATTGATTGAAGCTTATGAAGCCTTCGGTAAAAGTGTTGTAGGTATAAAAGAAGTTCCCGACCACTTAGTAGTTAAATATTGCTCCTTAGCGGTTGAAAAGAATGGCGATAAAACATATAGCGTTACCGATATGATAGAAAAACCTAAACTCGAAGAAAAACTTTCAAACTTCTCGATTTTGGGAAGATGTGTTTTAGAACCGGAGATTTTTGATATTCTGGAGCGCACACCCTTAGGCGCCGGTAACGAGCTTCAGCTTACAGATGCTATGCGCGAAGTGGCACGGTCAAAGGGTATGACAGGCGTTGATTTTAGCGGCACTCGTTACGATATGGGTAATAAGTTTGGTATTATAAAAGCTAATATTGAAGTAGCCCTTAATCACCCCGAAACCAAAGATGAATTACGACAATATATAAAAGAATTAGCAAAAAAATTATAAATTAAAAGCGGATTTTCTAATACTGGAAAATCCGCTTTTCTTTTCAGCTGTTTTTAAAAACAAAATATATTATTCCCCAAAGAAGGACTTATTAAAATCTGCAAGCTCTTTTTCGAGAGAGATTATTATTTCATCCTGACCTTCTTTTCCAAATACTTTTCGTGTTATGGCATCGCCTATCGGGCTACAAAGCTCATCATGTACAGGGTAGTAATATTTAAGTAAGAACCAAGTATATAGGGCTAAGCGAGTATCAGTAAATACACTCTTTTCGGAATTGACTTCGTTCTCGACTACCGCAACATACCTGTCAAGTATATTTTGCACTATATCTTCTTGTGATTCGGCAAAAACAACCGACCATGTACGGTTGAAATGACGGTCGTTAGGGGTTAATACGGTGTGTGCATCAGTTGAGCCCACTATCGGATAATCGTACCTCTTTGCCTTCATTTCATAATAAAGGTCTACCTGCTTGTTGTTGCCTTCGTGTGCAAGTCCGCCGCGAAGCTCGAAAATATCAAAATATCCTCTTTTGAATATTTCTCTTGAAGCCTTTGACTGAGTATGATGTATACAATCATTTACGATCCAATATGGATGCGGGAAAATTGTAATTCCACCTGACTTATGTATAGCTTCATTTATCCAATATCTCCAAGCAAGCTCACGCTTTGAAATACCCTCGGGCGCATCCATTGTCTTTTCGATTTCGGCAACCTCTGCTTCAATACGCTCGGGCTCGCCAAGAAGAATATCGTTAACACTGCTTTTTGGATTAAAATTCACTATGTGGTAGTAGCCAAAGTCTTTATTATGCACCTCTTCGCCGGGGAAAAGCTTAAGCGCGGTAGGTATATTTTCAAAAACCTTTATTGCTTCAAGTGAACCGCTAATTTTATGATGGTCTGTAATACCTAAAAAGTCAAAACCAAGTTTCCTGTATTGCGATGCCACGAGTGCAGGGCTTTCACTACCGTCAGAATGGCAACTATGAACATGAAGGTCGCCCTTAAACGGTCTTTTAGTATACAAATCTTCATAAAGTGAATAAAGTCTAAAGCGCAATGGGGTGACCTTTTTGGGAGAAACCACGCGCTCTAATTTTACATCCCATTCCTGCTCGCCTTTAAAGAAATATTCGAACGAAACCGAACTGTTATTTGCGATAAGGGTCATCTTTTTTGTTTTGGAATTAAGAAGATGGTCCACATCATCAGGACTATTTTGGAAATCCCAATCATCCATAGGAGTAATTTTAAGAATGTATTCTTCGCCGTCAATCATTTTGCAAGAATCGTCGAGTGCGGTAATGGTAACGGTTTGCAAACAGTCAGCCTTTAGAACCATAGGTGTAATTTTGTACTTTTTTAATCTGTAATCTATCATAGTGATACTCCTTTTAACGCTCAAGATTTTTTCTTCAAATTTTGAACGCTTTTTTTAATTATAGCATTTTTAAGTTTTTGGCGCAATATGAAAAATAAAAGGGAAAGGATTTTATGATATGATTTTATACGTAAAATTTGGAGTTTCGTTATGTACGTCGTCAAAAACTTTTAACATAGGTGAACAGTAATTTTGCAACTCGGGTTCTAGCAAATAAAAATTGTGAATTTCAACTATTGTTTCATCATCAAAGAGATAACTTAAGCAATCCCATAAAGCATCCCAATTTTTGCCATAATATTCAGGCAAGCCAAACTTTTCTTTAAGCATAAGATGGATTTTGTCTAAATTATTATTGCATTTTGCAAAATCTAGTATGATAGGGATTTCGGTAATTGGTTTAAACGAATTATACCAATCTTGATTTTTCATAAATTGTTCAATTAATTCATCGTTTAAATTAATGGTATAACGATTATTTTCAAAATCAATAAGTTCGATTTTGTCTTCTGAAAGTTCAAAAGATTTTTCTCCTTTCGGCGAGACCAATATGTCTGCACCGTAAAACTGCCAAATTATATTAAGCTCAAAATCTAATTTTAAAATTTCCATTTCGCCGTGAATAATATATCCGTCGTCAAGTTTGTATAAACCTATGGCTCCTGCTAAATCGGTGAACTGTTTGTACCGCGCTTCACTGCGCAGAAGATTAATTTCATATATGGTATTAAATTTTGCTATGATCAATTTTTCATTATTTAAAACTGTGCAACACTCATAATCACCACAAAAATCGCAAAATAGTGCTATTTGTGTTTCTCTATCTTCAGTTATGCTTTTTATTGCTAAAACAGTATAAAGCTCTTCATTTTTGTGATTTTCAAAATCATATATATAATCAAATTTTTCGGTATTGGTTGACATATCAATTTGTTTTATTTCTACATTAAATTGATTATTTTTTAAAATCATTTATTGCACCGCCTTTTCCCATATTATAGCAGAAATTATAACCCAAATCAATTATTCAATATTCATTACGAAAATCCTGCCGACAATAATCGACAGGATTTTCGTTTTGGAAAGGTAGTACGAATTAGATGTTCTTTAAATTTTTTACCTATGGGTTTGAACCGCTGCAAATTAATCGGTTATTATCTTGTATATTTCCTCTTTCTTTTTCATATAAATAACTTTTTCTTTATGGGGTTCTAAAATTCTAATGATTTCTTTCATATTAGTGTTTTGAAAAGTATTAGTCCATTTCAAAAGATTGTAAATAGATTTTAATGTTTCTTTCTTGCCTTTTTCAAGACCTGCTTTCCTTTTGATAAATCTCTTAATAATGCGATACCTATATAACCTTTTTGGCATATCCAATACATAAATTACATCAGCATCTTCAAAACTTTTCTGTACCCAAGCATAATAAACACCCTCTATAATCCAATTAGGTTGTTGTAATATATCATTTAGCAGTTGATTACGCTTTTCTATAGGCATTTTGACTCCGTATAAATTTTGGTTATTATCCCATTGAATATCATCTAAATCAAAACTTGGTATATTATATTTTTCAGATAGTCTTTTTGCTAAATATGTTTTACCTGAACCACTGCAACCGATTATTCGGATTTTCATTTATTATTCTCCTTTGCGGTGTTGATAGAAGCGATAAGCATAATTCTGATACTAGTGCAAGCGGAATCAAGATTTTTATAGGTTTCTTCATCTATATAATTTGTTTTATATAATAGTTCAAGCCAGTAGCCCGTTTCGTTAGCTTCTTTGAGTGCTATTTGAAGTTTTGATACAAAATCTGCTTTACCGTGAGCATATTGTGCTTCGCGGATATTTGCGCCGATTGATGTACCGCTTCTGCCAATTTGATTGGAGATGATGTTTTGTTTTTTGAGTTGAAGTTCTTTGACAAGGTTTATAATTGATACGGCAAAATCCATAGACTGAACTGATAATTTATCATCACGCATAAAAGCACCTACTTTCAAATTTAGTATAGCATAAACTTTTGACTTTGGAAATGAAGCATTTGCTTCGCAAATATGAAGCAGGGCTTACGCCCCACGAAGCACTCACTATCGCTCGTATGAAGCGAAGCGTTTCTTATCGTGCTGTAGCACACTTCATAGCCGAAGGCTGCTTCATTAGCGAAAGCGACTTAATGTTCCCGAAGGGAACGCTTCATTGAAAAAGCGACTTGTCAAAACAAGTCGCTTTTTCTGGCCCGCCCGAAGGGATTCGAACCCCCGTTCTTCAGAATCGGAATCTGCTGCGTTATCCAGCTGCGCCACGGGCGGATATATTTTGTATTGTTTTTAAAGACAAATTGTAGGGACAGGCCTCCGGACTGTCCGTCAGTATATATCTGATTAAACGGACAGCCGAGGACGTCTGTCCCTACGAAATGTCAGTATGATTATTTCTCATATCCCTTAGGGTTATTTTTTTGCCAGTTCCATGTATCGCGGCACATTTCATCAATGCCAAACTTTGCTTCCCAGCCAAGTACATCGCGTGCTTTATCGGCATTTGCATAAACTTCATCAGGGTCACCCGGACGTCGTGGGTCGATAACGTAAGGCACGTCTATGCCACTTGCTTTTACAAATGCTTCGCGAAGTTGTAAAACGCTTGTGCCGTTACCTGTACCCAAGTTAAATGCTTCACAGCCCTTATTATTTAATGCCCAGTCAACTGCCTTAACGTGACCGTTTGCAAGGTCTACTACGTGGATATAGTCACGTACGCCTGTACCGTCAACAGTCTTATAATCGTCACCGAAAACGTGAAGCTTTTCAAGCTTGCCAACCGCTACTTGTGCGATATAAGGCATTAAGTTGTTAGGTATACCCTTAGGGTCTTCGCCGATTGTTCCGCTTTCATGAGCGCCAATGGGGTTAAAGTAACGAAGAAGCGCTATGCACCAATCCTTATCTGCAACGTAAAGGTCGCGAAGTATTTCCTCAATAAAATACTTTGTTCTGCCATAGGGGTTAATTGCGCCTAATGACATACCTTCAACTAAAGGCATTTCGGTAGCAACGCCGTAAACTGTAGCTGAAGAAGAGAAAACAATTTTCTTTACACCGAACTCATTCATCACTTCAAGCAAAACGAGTGTGCTTATAAGGTTGTTATCGTAATACATAATAGGTTCTCTTACCGATTCGCCAACAGCCTTAAGACCGGCAAAGTGGATAACCGCTTCAATATCGTTTTCACTGAATATTTTGCGTAGAGCTTCTTTATTTCTTACGTCTTCTTGGTAAAATTTAATTGCTTTACCTGTGATTTTTTCGACTCTTTTTAATGCTTCACTGCTAGAGTTATCAAGGTTATCAATAACAATAACGTCGTACCCTGCATTTTGCATTTCTACACATGTGTGGCTGCCGATATATCCTGCGCCACCGGTAACTAAAATAGCCATAATATACTCCTTATGTAAAAAAATTCTTATATAATATTTTATAGTATATGCAATACTTTGTCAAGGAATAAAAAACAGCCTGACGTTGAGTCAAGCTGTTTAAAAATCAATAAAGATTAAAGTTTCTTCATCTTCATTTTGCGAGCGCAAAGTGTTAATACAAGTAATACGATGTAGAGGCAACCGATAGTGATAAAGATTGCATTCCAACCGAATTTTTGTTGAACAAAGCCGAATACAGAAGCCTGAATAGC
>JBGVDY010000319.1:0-1720 GCA_045119585.1 Acutalibacteraceae bacterium
TAGATGACTGTACTTTTGAAAATTTTAATTTAAAATATTATTCGGATAAGCAAGATAATGCCCGAAGAAGAATGACGTCTATTTTAAAGCTTGCTAAGGAGTACGTAATAAATTTCGATCCACATACTTCGTCAAATTTATTGTTTTTAGGTGAGCCGGGGCTCGGTAAGACTCACCTTACTTTAGCTATTGTTTCAGGTGTTATTGAAAAAGGTTATTTACCTGTTTATGCTCCTGCTGAAACTATTTTTTCAACTGTTGAAAAAGAAAAATTTCAAAATGAAAATTTAGGTGCTTACGAGCAAATGCAAAACTGTGATTTACTTGTGATTGACGATTTAGGCACAGAACTAATAACATCTTTCACGAAATCTGTTTTATATAATCTTATTAATACGCGTATTTTGTCTAAAAAACCTACAATTATAAATACAAACCTCACCTTAAAGGAAATCGAAGAGCTTTATTCGCCAAGAATTACTTCAAGGCTTATTGGTAACTTTAATGCAAATAAATTCTTAGGCAATGATATTAGACAACAAAAAATCTTAGGAAAATAGAGTGATAATTTTTGAGTATTAAACGATATAATGCCGGCACGTATGATGTTGCTGTTATTGGTGGCGGCCATGCAGGAATAGAGGCGGCTCTCGCAAGTGCAAGACTTGGCTGCAGTACTATTATGTTTTCAATTACTGTTGACTGGATAGGCAATATGCCTTGTAATCCGTCTATTGGCGGTACGGCTAAAGGTCACCTTGTTCGTGAACTTGATGCTTTAGGTGGTGAAATGGGTAAAGCGGCCGATGCAAATACCCTACAAAGCCGTATGCTTAATCTTGGTAAAGGGCCCGCAGTGCATTCCTTGCGTACTCAAATTGACCGCCGCGCTTATAGTGAATATATGAAGCACGCAGTCGAAAAGCAGCAAGAATTAGACGTAAAACAATGCGAAATTGTTGAAATTGAAAAAACAAATGATGGTTGGATATGCGTTTCTAACCTTGGCGCAACCTTTAGTTGTAAAAAGGTTGTAATTGCAACAGGTACGTTTTTAGGTGGTCGTATTTACGTTGGTGAAGTTAACTATGAAAGCGGACCCGATGGATGTTTCCCTGCAAAAGAACTTGCCGAATCTCTAAAAAAACTCTCAATACCGCTTCGCCGTTTTAAAACAGGTACTCCTGCAAGAGTATTGCGTGATAGTATTGATTTTTCTGAGTTAGAGCTTCAAGAAGGTGATAGCGAAATAATACCATTTAGCTATTCTACAAAAAAACAACTTGAAAATAAAGTCGTTTGTCATATCGGATATACGAATGATGATACAAAAAAGGTCATTTTGGAAAATATTAACCGTTCGCCGTTATATTCCGGTGATATTGAAGGCGTAGGTCCCAGATATTGTCCAAGTATTGAAGACAAAATTGTTCGTTTCGCTGATAAAAAGCGTCATCAGTTTTTTATAGAACCTTGTGGTGAAAATACAGAAGAAATGTATTTACAAGGAATGTCTTCTTCACTTCCTGAAGAGGTACAAATTGCCTTTTATAAAACTATCCCTTGCCTTAGAAATTTAAAGATAATACGTAATGCTTATGCAATAGAATACGATTGCATTGACCCATCTGCTTTAAAGGCAACACTTGAAATGAAAGAGCATAAAGGACTTTACGGTGCAGGACAGTTTAATGGTTCTTCAGGATATGAAGAAGCTGCA
>JBGVDY010000320.1:0-7841 GCA_045119585.1 Acutalibacteraceae bacterium
ACATTGCTGTTTGGTTTTTCCTTTTAAAATTTGTTTTCAATTTAACCCCTGAGCTTATTACAAGCGCAATGCTTACCTTTGGTATGGGTGCTTCATCAATGGCTTTATTTGCTCGTGTAGGCGGCGGTATCTTTACAAAAGCTGCTGACGTTGGCGCCGACCTTGTAGGTAAAGTTGAAGCGGGTATTCCTGAAGATGACCCACGTAATCCCGCTGTTATTGCCGATAATGTTGGTGATAACGTTGGTGACGTTGCAGGTATGGGTGCTGACCTCTACGAATCTTACGTAGGTTCTATAATTTCAGCCGCAGCTTTAGGTGTTGCTGCATTCAACACTATAGAAGCAATGGCTCTACCTATGCTTTTGGCGGCTTTAGGTGTTGTATGTTCTATCATTGGTACCTTCTTCGTAAGAACCAAAGAAGGCGCAACACAAAAGCAATTGCTCTCGGCGCTTTCACGTGGTACAAACTTTTCAGCAATTACAATTGCTATTATTTCACTTCCGCTTATTTACTTGATTTTAGGTAAATCAAATTGGAAGATTTACTTTGCAATTCTAGCAGGTCTTATTGCGGGTGTGCTTATTGGTAAAGCAACCGAATACTTTACATCAGATGGCTTTAAACCTACCCAAAATCTTGCAGGAACCAGCGAAACAGGTACCGCAACAATCATCATAGGCGGTTTATCTGTTGGTATGCTTTCAACCTTAATGCCTATCATCATTATTGCAATTTGCGTTTTGGTTGCTTTCTATGTTTCGGGTGGTGCTACCAATGCTTCGCTTGGTCTTTACGGTATTGCTTTATCAGCTGTTGGTATGCTTTCAACACTTGGTATAACCCTTGCAACCGATGCTTACGGTCCAGTTGCCGACAACGCAGGCGGTATTGCACAAATGGCAGGATTAGATGAAAAAGTTCGAGAAAGAACCGATGCACTTGATTCACTTGGCAATACAACCGCAGCTACAGGTAAAGGTTTTGCTATTGGTTCTGCAGCGCTCACCGCACTTGCACTTATGGTATCATACATAGATAAAGTAAAATCTATTGATGGCGGTTTAGAAAAAATTGCCGATTTAAGTATAACCAACCCAACAGTTTTAACCGGTCTTTTCATTGGTGCTTGCCTCCCCTTCGTATTTGCAGCTATCACAATGAATTCAGTTGGTCGTGCAGCACAAAGCGTTGTAAAAGAGGTTCGCCGTCAATTTAAGGAAATCACAGGACTTATGGATGGTAAAGCTGACCCCGATTATGAAAGCTGTGTTGACCTTTGTACTAAAGCAAGCCTTCGTGAGATGGTATTACCCACTGTTGTTGCTGTAGTTGTACCTGTTATTGTAGGTTTAACTCTTGGCTGTACAGGTGTTGTTGGTATGCTTGCAGGCGCAACTGATTCAGGCTTCTTAATGGCTGTATTTATGTCAAACTCAGGCGGTGCTTGGGATAATGCTAAAAAGTATATCGAAAGCGGTGTATACGGTGGCAAAGGTTCTGAAAACCATAAAGCCGCAGTTGTTGGCGATACTGTTGGAGACCCGTTCAAAGACACTTCAGGTCCTGCAATCAATATTCTTATAAAACTACTTTCTATGGTTTCCATTGTTTTTGCTGCAGTTGTTGTAAGCTTTTCAATTTTATAATTAACACTAAATTTACACGGTTCGTCTAATGACGGACCGTGCTTTTTTATTTGCCTTTAAAATACCTTTTATATGCACTTTTTACCTTTGGGTGATTGATAATTAAATAACAATGAATTTAAACAAATTATATTGCTTTTTTATGGAAAAAATAGTATAATAAAAATAATAGTGTTTTATAGTATGGATATACTCTTATGTATAAAGAAACACTAGGTTTCAAACCATAAAAATAATAAATTATTATAAGAAAGGGAATTTTTAAAATGGCTTTTTATCTTAAAGGCGTAAAGCTTTCTCACAAGAAAAACTCAAGCCCGGAGAAAGCAGAAAAAATTTCTGTCACAAACGTTACAATTCCTATGTCAATGCATATAGGTCGCCCTGCAAATGCAGTTGTTAAAAAAGGTGATACCGTAGCAGTAGGTACTCTTATAGGCGAAGCGGCAGAAGGTCTTTCATCTCCTGTTTATTCAAGTGTTTCGGGTGCAGTACAAGGCGTAGTTGAAATTTTACTTTCAAACGGTATGACCGGCACGGCAGTTACTATTGAGTCTGACGGTGAGATGACGCTCGACAGTAGCATTACCCCACCTACCTTAAACACAAAGGAAGATTTAATTAATGCCCTTTCTAAAAGCGGTATTGTGGGTCTTGGTGGTGCAGGCTTCCCCACCGCTGTTAAATTTAAAACTGACAAACCTATTGAATATCTAATCATCAATAGTGCCGAATGTGAACCATATATCACAAGTGATAATTACACTATGCTCAAAAAAGCCGATATGATGGAATACGCTATTGAAACTTTGATGAAATTTTTCGGAATAGAAAATGTTATTATCGGTATAGAAAAGAATAAACCTAAAGCAATCGCAAAAATGAGTGAGCTTTCAAGTAAATTTGATAATGTTTCTGTAAAAGTATTACCTACCGTTTATCCCCAAGGCGGAGAAAAGGTTATGGTGTACCATACAACAGGCAGAATTGTTAAAGAAGGCGGTCTTCCCATTGATGTTGGTTGCGTAGTTTGCAACTGCACCACCCTTGCCGAAATAGGCAAATACCTTAAAACAGGTATTCCGCTTGTAGAAAAAGTTGTAACCGTAAGCGGTGATGCAATAGAAAACCCACAAAACGTTATTGCTCCGATAGGCGCCCCGATTAAAGATGTTTTTGAATTTTGCGGTATAAAAACCGAAATTGCAAAAGCGCTTTACGGCGGACCTATGATGGGTATTTCGGTAACCGATTTAGAAAAACCTGTTCTTAAAAACACAAACGCTTTGCTCGCTTTTTCAAAGAAAGAAACTTATGTACCAAAAACAACTGCTTGTATTCGTTGCGGTGCATGTGTTAACCACTGTCCATTCGGTATAAGCCCTGTTGCTATTTTAAAATCCTACAAGGAAGAAGATTATTTAGGTATGAAAAAAGCAGGTGCTCTATTATGTATGGAATGCGGTTGCTGTTCCTATGTATGCCCTGCAAAAATACCTAATGTTCAAAACAACAAGCTCGCAAAAGAAGCTATTCGTAAAGAAGCTCAAAGGGAGGTAAAATAAAATGGAAAAATTGCATATTTCAGTATCTCCTCATATAAGAAGCGCTATAACTACCCAAAAAATAATGCTTGATGTTATAATTGCGCTCTTACCTGCCGCTGTTGCAGGCTGTATTATTTTCGGTCTTTCGGCATTATGGGTTATTTTAGCTTGTGTGATTTCTTCTGTTGCTTTTGAAGCGTTATTCAACGTTGCAACCAAAAGAACACAAACTATAAATGATTTAAGTGCTGTTGTTACAGGTCTTTTATTAGCACTTAACCTTCCTGCTAACACTCCCCTTTGGCAAGCCGTGGTAGGTTCATTTTTCGCTATAATTATTGTTAAATGCATCTTTGGCGGTATTGGTTGTAACCCTGTAAACCCTGCAATTACCGCTCGTGTGTTTATGCTTTTATCTTTTGGCAATTTAGTAAAGCCTGCTTTCCCATTAGATGCTACGTCATCTGCCACCCCACTTGTAGAATTAGCAGAAGGTGGCTCTCCTTCACTTATAAACCTATTCTTGGGTAACATAGGCGGTGCTTTAGGTGAAACTTCTGCTTTAGCGCTTCTTATTGGCGGCGCATATCTGTTAATTCGCCGTGTTATTACCTGGCATATACCCGCTGCAACAATTTTAACAGTATTCGTTTTAAGCTTTTTATTGGATGGCTTTAGTTTTATTAACGCTTTATCTTGGATATTATCAGGCGGACTTATAATTGGTGCATTCTTCATGGCTACCGATTACGTAACCTCACCATCCGTTGCAAAGGGCAAAATCGTGTTTGGTATAGGAATTGGTCTTATTACTGTTTTAATTCGTTTTTACGGCATTTATCCCGAAGGCGTGTCCTTTGCAATACTTATGCTTAACATCTTAAACCCTTATGTTGAAAAATTTGGTAAAAGAAAATTGTTTGGAGGTAAATGCTATGAAGAATAATCTAAAAAGCGTTATCGCCCTCACAGTTATTTGTATTGTAACGTCTATTCTTTTAGCGGTTACTAATCAGCTTACCGCTCCCATAATTAAAGAGCAAGAATCTGCCGCAGTAAATGATGCTTTAACAGTAGTTCTTCCAAATGGCGAAAATTTCCAGTCGGTAGACATTGCTAAATACACATTGCCTGCAACAATAACCGAAGCCTATAGCGAAAAGAACGGTGGCTATGTTTTTAAAATGGAAACTACCGGTTATGACGTAAACTTTATAATTCTTTGCGGTATTGATAAAGACGGTGTTGTAAAAGGCGCTACCTGTATTTCAAGTAAAGAAACTTTAGGCTATGAAAAAACCTACGGCGACACACTAAAGGATAAAACACTTAAAGATATTGATGCTGTAGAAACAGTAGCAGGTGCTACAAAAACCACTTCCGCATATAAAAACGCTATTAAGGATGCGCTTAACTCTTTCGTAATAGTGAATGGCGGCACTGCCGATTTACGTAGCGAAGAAGAAATTTTAGCAGATAATCTTAATAACGCCTTACCTGATGCAAATGGTGAATTCACTACAGTTTTATTACCTGAAGATAACAGCACTGTTGAAACCATTTACAAAGCCTTAAATAATAGTGGCTACGTATTTGTAATCGATGAAGAGTTTATCGGTACAGATGCAGATGGCAAAGTATTAACCGAAACATCCGAACAAAATAAAACTACTGTTGAAACCGTAAGACAAGCTATTTTAAAATGGGAAGACAGTAAAATTGATTTAACTAAGTTCGAAAATATGCCCGCTACGGTTGAAACCGCATACAAAACCGAAACCGGTAGCTATCTCTTTATTTTACACGCAGCAGGCTACGGCATTAACGGCGGTGATAAATACCACCCCGCATCAGGCGAGCCAATTGTAATTATGGTTTCCGCTACAAAGGACGGTAAAATAAGTTCTTGTAAAACAATAGCACAAAAAGAAACAGCAAATTTTGGTTCTAAGTGTGCTGAAGAAAGCTTTTATTCACAATTTAACGGTAAAACCGAAAACGATTACACACAAATTGATGCCATAAGCGGCGCTACCATCACTACCGATGGTTATAAATCTGCGATTGGCGATGTATTCACAGCTATTAAAATTTTGAAAGGAGTATCTTAAATGAAAAATAACAGTAATCTTTCTATTATTCTTAAAGGTATCCTTTTAGAAAACCCTGTATTTGTTTTAATTTTGGGTACTTGCCCCACTCTGGCTACCACTAAAACCGTTATTGGTGCTATTGGTATGGGTATTGCTGCTACTGCAGTTTTAATTTGCTCAAACATTGTAATATCTCTACTTCGCAGCGTTATACCCGACAGCGTGCGAATCCCTTGCTATATCGTAGTTATTGCAAGCTTTGTAACAATTGTTGAAATGATAATCCACGCTTATGTTCCCGTTATTTACGATTTATTAGGTGTATACCTGCCGCTAATTACAGTTAACTGTATAATACTTGGCCGTGCAGAAATGTTTGCAAATAAGAATAACGTTGCAAAATCTGCTTTGGACGGCTTAGGTATGGGCCTTGGATTCTGTGTAGCCCTTGTATTAATGGCTACAATTCGCGAAGTTTTAGGCGTTGGTAGCTTTGCAGGTATCTCTATTCCCTTCTTAGAAAACTATACTATTAAATTTATGCAAGAAGCTCCCGGTGGTTTCTTGGTATACGGTGTTTTAATTGCTTTAGTTTACAAGCTTACCCACGGTAAAGCTCCTTATAAAAAGGAATTTTCGTGTGATGGTTGTCCCTCAGCGGCTTTTTGTAACAAAGCTCACTGTCAAGAAGCAAAGGAGGAAATATAAATGGATGCTTTTAAAAGTTTAATCATTATTATGTTATCCGCAGTCTTTGTTGACAACTACGTATTAACCCGTTTCTTAGGTATTTGTCCATTCTTAGGCGTTTCTAAAAAGTTAGACTCAGCAGTTGGTATGGGTGTTGCTGTAACATTTGTAATGGTAATGGCAACTGCAGTTACTTGGCCTATACAAACCTACATTTTAGGCGAAAAGCTTGCCTATTTGCAAACCATAATATTTATTCTTATTATTGCTTCGCTTGTACAGTTTACCGAAATGGTATTAAAGAAGTTTATCCCCTCTTTACACAAGTCACTTGGTGTATATTTACCCCTTATTACCACAAACTGTGCCGTACTCGGTGTTGCTATTAACAACATTAATGAAAGCAATTTCAACTTCTTACAGTCAATAATAAACTCCGTAGGTGTCGGACTTGGATTTTTACTTGCTATGGTAATTTTCTCAGGCCTACGTTCAAAAATCCAAGAAAGCGAAATTCCCGAAAGCTTTAAAGGACTTCCTGCAACACTGATTGCCGCTTCTTTTGTTTCACTTGCCTTCTTTGGATTTGGTGGTATTATTGAAAATCTTTTTAAATAGGTGAAAATATATGATAAATATTTTAACTGCTTTTCTAACAGTAACGATTATAGGCTTAATTGCCGGTGTACTGTTGGCATTAGCTTCTCATTTTCTAAGCGTACCCGAAAACGAAAAGGTTAAAGAAGTTCGCGCTTGCTTGCCGGGTATTAACTGTGGCGCTTGCGGATATAACGGTTGTGACGAATACGCTAAGGCAGTTGCAGAAGATGGGGCTAAAACTAATCTTTGTATCCCCGGTGCCGACTCGGCTGCCTCAAACATTGCTAATGTTATGGGCGTTGAAGCTCAGGACGTTGTTGAAATGGTGGCATTTGTAGGCTGTAACGGCAATAACGAAGCCACCACTAAAACAAACAACTACAACGGTATCAACACCTGCGCTGCCGCTTCTATGATTTACGGTGGTCCTAACGCATGTAAATACGGTTGTTTGGGCTGTGGAGACTGTGCTGTAGACTGTCCGGTATCTGCAATTTGCTTAGAAGACGGTATCGCACGTGTTAATCCAAGTATTTGTATTGGTTGTGGACTATGTGTTAACAAATGTCCTAAAGGCATTATTAAGCTTATTCCTCAAGTGGCTAAGTTTGCTGTTATGTGTAATAGTAAAGAAAAAGGCGGTCCTGCACGTAAAAAGTGCCAGAACGCTTGTATTGGGTGCAAAAAGTGTGAGCTTAACTGCCCAAGCGATGCTATTAAGGTTAAAGACAACTTAGCACAAATTGATTATTCAAAATGTACTTCTTGCGGTATTTGTGCAGATGTATGCCCCACAAAATGTATTCATAAATTAAGCTAAAATGCGTAAAAATAAGGTAATAAATGATATTCTTTTGGTCGTAGGGCTACTAATTATTTCCCTTATAATTTTCATTGTTTTTAAGTCCAATCTTAAAGAAGGTAACATTGTTAAACTTTCTATTGACAACAACCTTAGAGATTGTTATAATATTAACAATGATAACGAAGTTATTATTAAAGATGGTGAAAACACAAACACTCTTGTTATTAAGGATGGCACGGCTTATATTAGCCACGCAAACTGCCCTGACAAGATATGTGTAGCCCATAGACCAATTTCTAAAACAGGCGAAACTATTGTTTGTTTGCCTCATAAGCTTGTAGTTGAAATTACGGAAGAGTGAATAATATGCTTAAACCAAAAAAACTTACATTAATAGGTCTTTTGGCGGCGCTCGCTATTGTTCTTTCTTATGTTGAAATGCTACTACCCCCTA
>JBGVDY010000321.1:0-1676 GCA_045119585.1 Acutalibacteraceae bacterium
TTACCGTAAAGACCGCTTCTAATAGCTGCAAAAAGCTTTTTATTTATACCTTCTTCTTTAATTCTGCTAATCTCTGCCTTAATTTCTTCGGCTACTGCCTTAGGGTCATAAGAATCGCCTTCAAAGATAATTGCATTATAGCCGTCGCCGTAAAAATGCTCAAACGAAAAATCATCATTTATAAGCCCGTTTTCCATAAGCCTTTTATAAAGGGGTGAACAGTCGCCTGCTAATACATCAAGCAAAATTGCCATACAAACGCGGTCCTTTACTGTGGGAGCCTTATCAGCAGGTAGCTTATATCCAAAACAGAACATCGGTTGCGCCACTGCCAAGTTTTGCGAAACCTCAGGTTCCGAAACACCTTCAATTTCTTCGGGCTTTCGGCGTTCAATTTCAAGCGGATTATTTTCCTTAATACCGCCTTCTACCATTTTTAGTATTTTTTCGCTTTCTACATTACCCGCAATGCATAAAAACATATTAGACGGATTATAAAATGTATTGTAGCATTTATAAAGCAGTTCATCATCAATTTTTGCAATACTTTCAGTAGTACCTGCAATATCAATTCTAACAGGGTGATTTTTATACATTGCAAGCAACATATTAAACATTACACGCCAAGCAGGACTATCGTCATACATACGAATTTCCTGACCGATTATACCCTGCTCCTTTTGTACGGTTTCCTTTGTGAAATAGGGCGACTGTACAAAATTAAGAAGTATATCCAAATTTTCATAAAACATATTAGAGCAGGAGAAAAGATAACAGGTTTTATCAAAAGAAGTGAAAGCATTGGCATAAGCACCCGTTTTTGCATACTTAGAAAAGGCATCGCCATCTTCACTTTCAAAAAGCTTGTGCTCTAGAAAGTGTGCAATACCTTCCGGTACTTCTGTTTCTTCTCCATTTACCGAGAAACAGTTATCAATAGAGCCATATTTTGTGCCAAAAATCGCATAGCATGAATTATACTGCGGTTTTTCGAGTATATATATTTTCAGCCCCGAAGAATGCTCCGCCTTTAAATAGCTTTCTCCAATATCGCTTTGTATAATTTCTTTTTGCATCTTAAGACTCCTTAGGCAAAAGTTTATAAACTGTGTGTAGTTTTACACCCCTTGCAGCAAAAACTACGTCTTCCTTTGTGATAACCCTAATTTTTTCTATAATATCCTCGGGAGAATATAAATTCGTATTATTTATCTTTAAAGCGTACCACAAATCCAGTGAATTTTGACTATCGTAATAGGTTTTAAGCGAATCACAAAAGCTCTTTTTGGAAGACTCAAGCTCATCTTCTGAAAATTCGCCATTTTTTAGTATATCAAGCTGATTAAGTATTTCTTTTTCTGCTTTGTCACAGTTTTCCTTTTCAACACCTGAATCTACAGTTAAAAGACCCTTATATCTAACTGAAGTTGCCGAACAGTAATAGCATAGACTCATTTTTTCACGCACGTTGGTAAAAAGTCGCGAATACGGTCCACCACCAAAGACATCACACATAACCATTAGCGGAACTGATAAATCATCATCACCGTAAACATCACTCGAAAATCCCATTACAAGCTTACCTTGTTTTACGTCCATTTTCTCTATAATGGTGTTTACTTTATCTGTAGAAACTGCCGGTTTGCAAATTTTACAATCGGTAATATTACAGCGTT
>JBGVDY010000322.1:0-6180 GCA_045119585.1 Acutalibacteraceae bacterium
ACAGTTCCGGCTTGGCTTCTTGATCAAGAGAAAAAATACACCGTTTGCCTTCGTCCGCTTATAGAACGCAAACCCTATTTTTCAGAAACAGCACAACTAAAGGAATTTGATTTTGATTTCAAGCCCGTTCCCGAAAGTAATATCCGCGCCTACCATCTTTCGGATACACACAATCGTATTGAAACACCTGTAGCTGCAGCAAAAGCTTTTGGCAATATTGATTTTCTTATTCTTAACGGTGATATTTTAGATCACAGTGGCGATCCTTCAAAATTTGCTAACATATACATAATTTGTAGCGAAATTACAGGTGGAAATATTCCGGTAGTATTTTCGCGTGGTAACCACGATTTGCGCGGTAATTATGCTGAAAAATTCGCCGATTTCACTCCAAGCCAAAACAGAAACACTTATTACTCATTCCGCCTAGGCAGTATTTGGGGCATACTTTTGGATTGTGGCGAAGATAAAGATGATATGAACGCCGAATACGGTTACACCGTTGCTTGTCATCCGTTTAGACTCCGTCAAACCGAATACTTAAAATCGGTTATTGCTAACGCCGAAAAAGAATATAAAGCCGAGGGTGTTAAAACCCGAATAGTAATATCTCATAACCCCTTCACCGAAAAACTTCCCGCTCCATTTGATATTGAAAAAGAAATTTATACCGAGTGGGCAAGCCTATTAAAAGAAAACGTAAAACCTAATGTTATGATATGCGGACACATACACAAAAATTATATACGCTACCCCGAAAGTGATGATATGTACATTGATAGACCTTGTCCTGTTGTGGTAGGTTCTGAACCGTATAAAGATAAATTCGTAGGCTGCGGATACATTTTTGGTGACGATAATATTGAAGTTATATTTAATGATAGCCTTGGCAACATAATTTCAAGCGAAACATTAAAAAAATAATAAAAAAAGCGGATTAACTCAAGTTAATCCGTTTTTTCTTATTTACTTATTTACAAATTTTACTGCCGTGCCGTATGCGATAACTTCTGCCGCACTCTGCATAATAGCAGCTGAAGAATAACGAATGTTTACAATCGCATCTGCACCTAATTCTTCAGCTTCTGCCACCATTCGCTTAGTAGCTATAGCACGAGCATCGTTCATCATTTGATTGTAAGACTTGAGTTCTCCACCAACCAAGGTTTTAAAACTTTGAGAAATGTCGCTACCAATATGTTTTGACTGTATTGTACTCCCTTTTACGAGCCCTAACATCTCAAGTTCCTTGCCGCTTATGTAATCAGTATTTACTAATATCATCTTCTTCACCTTTCTTTATTTCATTAATTCTTTCTATGCAAACTTTGACTGTTACTGCCGTAAAAGCAAGTGGGAATATACCTAAAATCCATTTCCACACACCGCCTAACAGCGTAATTAAAAAGCCAAAATAAACAATGTAATAAAGCACCATAACAACTGTAACAACAATAGGTGCTACCATTTTCTTTTTGTGATTATTCATAAAAAATCTCCAAATACAGTAATTTTACCAAATAAATGGTATCAAACGATATTTAACAGTTTGTTTATAATGTAAATAACCCTCAAGCTCTTTTTCAAGCAATTCCTCTTCCCCTTTAATTCTTTTAGCGATTATAAACGGGTAAATAAGAAAAATCAAAAAAGAATATATAGAGCCTAGCACTATAGGAATTGATAAAAACAAAAATAACGTCACGCTATACATCGGATGCCTAACTACCGAGTACATACCTGTAGATATAACCTTTTGGTTTGCTACAACTTCAATAGTACGGCTTAAATATATATTTTCTCTTAAAACTTCTGCATAAAGAACATAGGCTGTCAAAAACACCGCCACGCCGATAAACATAATATATTTCGGCAATATATACCACTTAAAACGGTATCCGAGTCCCGCTATTATAAAGCCCAATAAAAACATTAAACCGCTTAATTTTACAACTTTATCCTGTTCTTTTTGTTTTTCTTTCGCCTTAAGACGCTTTTTTAATAAATCGGGGTTTTTTAGCATCATTACAATTCCTGCAAAAAACATTGGAACAAACAAAATACCCATTAAAATCCAACCATTTACGTACGCAAAACTACCGGCAGGTAAAAAAATTAATAAGCCAACCAAAATAACGCCTGAAAAAAATTTAATTAAAGCTTCAATAAACAGTTTTTTAGTCATAATAATTCACCGCAAACTTTCTTTGAATATCATATCACAAAAAAACGTAAATTTCAACAAATTTAATCGTAAAACAACTTTACATTAAAGTATGGATATGTTAAAATTTAACCAACAACAATACAGTGGAGTGTAGTTATGAAAGAAATATCTTATTCAAAATCTATTCCTATAAAAAAGCAGTATGACGTTATTGTTTGTGGCGGTGGTGTTGCAGGTGTTGCGGCGGCGGTTAGCGCAGCTAACAACGGATTTTCCACACTACTTATTGAAAAAAGTAATATATTAGGCGGTCTCGGAACGCTTGGTCTTATAAACCTATTCGTTCCAATGTGCAACGGACGAGGAAAGCAAATTATTTTTGGTCTTGCCGAAAAATGGCTTCGAATGAGTGCAAAACTCGGTTGGGACACTATCCCTGAGCCTTGGAAAAACGGTGAACCGAAAGAGCCTACCAACATAAGATATATTCAACGCTACTCCCCGGCTATATTTGCTTATCAATTAACCGAAGAACTTAAAAAAAGTGGCGCCGATATTCTTTTCGACTGTATGGCAGTTGACCCAATTATGGATGGTAATATTTGCAAAGGTGTTATTACCGAAAGCAAGGGCGGTACAGAATTTTACCCTTGCCGCGTTATAGTTGATACTACGGGTGACTGTGATGTATTACGCCGCGCAGGTGTTCCAACTGTAAGCGGTGAAAACTATTTTACCTTTATAACAAAAAGCATTAGTCTTGATAGCTGTCAAAAAGCTATTGATACTAAAGATATTGGTAATATTTACGAAGATTTAAGCGGTGGCAATATAAATCTTTTTGGTGATAAACAACCAATTGATATACCCCGTTGGTCCGGTCTTAATGCAGAAGAAGTTACTGACTATATTGTACGTAATCAGTTACTCATTCTTGAAAAACTCAAAAACTCCGATAGAAAAACCCGTGAAATTGTCACAACACCCGGTATGCCGCAATTCCGTACTACCTGTCATATAAAGGGTGACTATTCACTCAAGGTTGAAGATGCATACCGCCACTTCGAAGATTCTGTATGTGCAATTAATGACTTTGAACACCGCGACCACCTTTTTGAAGTTCCGCTTCGCGCTTTAACAAGACACGATTTTCCAAACATAATTACCGCAGGCAGAAGTGCCGATGGTACAGGCTACGGATGGGACCTTTTACGTGTAATTCCACCCGCAATTCTTACAGGACAAGCCGCAGGTGAAGCAGCGTGCCTTGCAATTAAAACAGGCAAAGCCATTGCCGACGTAGATATACAAACTTTGCAATCAAAGCTCCAAAAAGAAAACGTAATGATTCACTTCCCCGATTCTTACGTACCCGAAGATAAAACCGTAATTATTCACGGCAAAAACGCCGCAGAAATTGATGGCGGACATATGTGATTAAGTTTTTATAAATCTTAACAATTACAGGTGAAGTATATGAAAAAGGCATGGACGTATTTTCAAATTATTTTAAGCGCAGTTTTATTAGCTTTTGTTTACTATATTTTTATAGTTACAAATAGCTTTGCGCCTGCAGGCTTAAACGGTATTGCCACTATGATACAATTTAAAACCGGCTTTAGTATCAGCTATATGTCATTACTTATTAACGTTCCGCTATCCATATTGGCTTATTTTTTAGTACAGAAAGATTTTGCAATTAAAACTCTTCTGTTTTCGCTTGTGTATTCTGTTTCTTTTTTGTCGCTTCAAAATTCCAATTTATCTTTTATTCAATATAACACACTAGGTCATGATACTATATACCCCGTAATTCTTAGCGGTGTGCTTGCAGGTGTTGTATATGGTATATGCTTTAGAAGTAACGCTTCAACCGGCGGAACTGATATAATATCACGATATATTAATAAGGTAAGACCTGATACCAACTTTTTCTTTATGACCTTTACGTTAAACGCTATAGTTGCTATCGCTTCTATTTTTGTATATTCACAAGGCGATTTAAACTATAAACCGATGGCATTATGTATTATTTATTGCTTCATATCAACCTTTGTAGGAAACCTGCTTTTAAAAACAACAAAAACTGCGTATAAGTTCACCATAATTACTTCTCACAGAGATGAATTTGTTGAAGATATTACCCATAATCTTCATCACGGTTGTACGGAGATTGAAGCCACCGGAACATATACAGGTGCAAAAAAATCAGTTTTGATTTGCTTAATAAACAAACATCAGTTAAACGATTTTCAAAAAATAGTTGCAAAATACGACAATACTTTTTCTTATTTTGAAGTTGTAAATGAAACCTACGGTAATTTCAAAAACATAAAACGCCATTGAATTTTGGAGTAAATAAATGCTTATTTTTACAACACTTATATATTCAATTTCTATTGCTTTTATCGCTAACAGCTATATTTTAATTGCAAAAACACCACAAAGTTTGTTCTTTTTAATACCCGTTTTTCTTTTCATAAATCTTTTTGCAGGTTGTTTTATAACCCAAACTCGTAATAAGGCGCTTAAAGTTTGCTACCACGGAACAGTATTACTAATATCCTTTTGTATATCGGTTCTTGTTTCAATAGTTTTTCTTATTTTACTTATAACAAAAACGATAATTATCGACTATAACTCGCTTATTTGGAGCATATTATTATGTGTTGGTGTGAACTTTATTATATTCTGGAACGGAATAATATGCGTTTATCTTACGTCAACGCAGTTAGGTATAAAAATAAGAGTTATTGGAATCATTTGTGGACTAATACCTATAGCAAATTTAATTGCTTTGTTTTTCATACTAAGAACAGCAGTAACCGAATGCCGGTTTGAATTAAAAAAAGAAAAAATCAATAAAGAAAGACGCAATAATAAAATTTGTTCAACAAAATACCCTATTCTTTTGGTACACGGTGTATTTTTTCGCGACACTAAATATTTTAACTACTGGGGAAGAATTCCAAAAGAGTTAGAAACAAACGGTGCAACAATTTTTTACGGAAATCATTCTTCTGCAGCTTCTATAGCCGATAGTGCCGCCGAATTAAAAAAGCGCATCACCGAAATATTAGTTGAAACTAAAGCAGAAAAGATAAATATTATTGCACATTCCAAAGGCGGTCTTGACTGCCGTTATGCTATTGCAAAGCTTGACGTTGGCGACAAAATAGCATCGCTTACCACTATTAACACACCGCACAAAGGTTGCCTTTTTGCCGATTATTTGTTAAATAAAATACCTATTAGTGTAAAAAACAAAGTGGCAACTACATATAATTCGACACTTAAAAAATTAGGCGAACAAAACCCCGATTTTCTTGCCGCAGTTAACGACTTAACTGATGAACGATGTAACCTTTTAAATGCCGAAATGCCAATACCTGAAGGTATTTATTGTCAAAGTGTAGGCTCGGTACTTAAAAAAGCCACAAGCGGTAAATTCCCCTTAAACCTTTCGTACCATTTAGTAAAATACTTTAGTGGCGAAAACGACGGTCTTGTAGATGAAGCTTCTTTTAAATGGGGAGAAAATTACGTTCTTTTAAGAACAAATGAAAACCGCGGTATATCTCACGGCGACGTAATTGATTTAAACAGGCAAAACTTTAAAGGCTTCGACGTTAGAGAGTTTTATGTAAATTTAGTAAGCGATTTAAAAAACAAAGAATTATAAAGTAAAACGGCTTGACTGAGTAGTCAAGCCGTTTTTTTTTGCTCAACACAAGAAAACCCGTCCCTCTAAGTTTTCTTGTGTTAAATGAGGGAGATATAAAAAATTAATTTATAGCAAAAGAGGGACGATAAACTGCGTAATAACGACCAGATGACAACAAAAGTTCAAGTCGTTTTGTAAGGTCGGACGTATCTTCACTAATGCTGCTTGTAATATTTACATGCTTACCATTACCGATATACAAGTATGCGTAGTAAGTACCGCTACTAATTCTTCTAACAATAACGTCACCTATCATAAGGTTATGTTCTCTTGCAAGTCTTGTACGGTC
>JBGVDY010000323.1:0-7329 GCA_045119585.1 Acutalibacteraceae bacterium
ATAACCGAAGAATATTATATGGTTGAACGTTATAGCCAAGACGACCCCTATTTCGCACCTTGGTCACCAAACGTTAGCGAAAATGGAAGATTTATTGAAATGCTTTGCGATTATTTAGCTTAATACCAAGTAGCATAACCCTATTATCTAAAACAAAAGTCGTAGTTATAATTAATTATTGTAACTTCGACTTTTTCTGTGTTGACTTTTTAGTGTAATATTGTTAGATACAAGTTAGTACTTAGATGTAGTACAAACCATTAGTTCCTATTTGTCAAGCATTTTTCATAAAATATTTTTTCATAAAATATTGAAAACGCATAATTTTCTATGTATAATGATTTTGCAATAGTATTATTTTCTTCTTGCAACGAACAATTTTTGCAAAAAGGAAGGGGATTAATTATGAAAAACTTACTCAGTACGTACACCGCCAACGAAGGCACGGTCAATTTTGAAGAAACTAAAAAACTTATAAATGACATTGATATCGTTGCCGAAAAATTAAAAAATGAAATTTTAACCACAAATACCGAAGTCACCTTTACGGGCACAGCGTATTATGTATCGGAAAATGGTGATGACAGTAATGATGGTCTAACCCCGAAAACTCCTTGGAGAACTCTTGAAAAGGTTAACTCTTTTCCTTTTGCTTTTGGTGATGCAGTATTTTTTCAAAGGGGCAATTTGTTCCGCGGTTACTTAAGTTGTCGCGGCGGTATTACATACTCCGCTTACGGAGAAGGCGCAAAACCAATTCTCACAACATCCCCCGAAAATGGTGCCGGCAAAGAAAAATGGTCTTTGTTGGAAGGTACCGATAACATTTGGGTTTATTACAAAAAAATGTCTGATATAGGTCTTATAGTTTTCAACGACGGTGAATGTCATTCTGTTAAAAAAATCCCATCTTACATTAATGGTAAATTTGTTCAAAGAAACCAACCTGAAACCGTTTTTGATGTCAGAAAGCATATGCATTGCGATTTGGCTCATTTTTCTGAAACCGACAAAGAGCTTGATGCCAATGGTTACCCCTCGCTTTCATATGATGCTAAAGTATCATTATATCTTAGATGCGACAAAGGCAATCCCGGTGAAATATTCAATTCAATCGAGTTTTCAACCAGAACCAACGGTATCCGCGGTAACGGTTGCTCTAATATAACGATAGATAATCTTGCTATTCTTTATGCGGGTTGCCACGGTTTAGGAACAGGCACCAATATCAATCATCTTCACGTACAAAACTGCGTCTTTGGTTGGATAGGCGGTTGTGTTCAACGTTATAACAACAATCCCGAAAGTGAACGCTACGGTTGGGTTACCGTTTACGGAAACGCTGTTGAAATTTGGGGTGGATGCGACGATTTCGTATGCGACCACAACTATATTTATCAAGTATACGATGCGGGCGTTACTCACCAATTCTCCTCTACAGGCAACGACTGTAAACAAAAAAATATTCGCTACACAAATAGCCTTTATGAGTTCTGCTCCTATACAATTGAATATTTCTTAGGCTATCCTTCTGATAAGATTTGCTTGTGCTTTATGCAAAATGTTGAAATAAGCGGTAACATTATGCGATATTCAGGCTTTGGCTTTGGTGAACAGCGTCCTCATTTTGACCATCCTGCCGCTCACATTAAAGGTTGGACCGGCCTAGCTCCTCTTGATGAAGGCTTTATTATAAAGGATAATATTTTTGACCGTGCAAGAAATATGCTTGTTCACATAGGCAAGGGGCCTGACAAATGGTTGCCCACCTTTAAAAATAACATTTATATTCAATACTTAAATTACGAAGTTTCAAGCTTTGGTAAATATCATAACGAGCTTGTACCTTATGACGAAAACATACGCGAATATATGAATAACGAAAATATTGATTTAGAAGGCGGCGTTTATTTTGCCGAGCCAGACTGGCTTTACGATTTACCCGACTTTTTACCGATTATTGAAAGGCAATAATGTGTAAGCGGAATTCCACAAACGGAATTCCGCTTTTTTGTTTTATTAGATTGACTTTTATTTTAATTTAGTGTAATATAATTGTTAATAGACTATATCCGCATCCATTATATATTCGCCCCCTTAGTTAAATGGATATAATAAGATCCTCCTAAGATTTAGTTGTGCGTTCGATTCGCGCAGGGGGCGCCATAAGCGGCGAGATAAAACTCGCCTAAAGTAGTTTAGAAAATCAACCGCAAACTCACGTGGTTGATTTTTGCTTTTTATGGCGTTTATATTGACTTTTTACAGGAAATCCATTACAATAAAAATGCTAATTTTAGTAATCAATAGGAGGATTTTTTTATGCAAAACGGTTACTTTATCGACAATAAAAAAGAGTATGTAATCACTAATCATTATTCAAAAAGACCGCTTATGAACTACTTGTGGAACGAAACCACACTTGTAGACGTTGACCAATTTGGTTTTGGTCCCAGTGCAATTTTTGATGAGAATCGTACTCGTCGTAACCTGTATGTTGTAGGCGACAACCGTCTTATATACATAATGAATAACAACGATAAAACCTACTACGCTGCAAACCGCAACTATGATAAGCTTCCCTTCTCAAAATGGGAAACACACGTAGGTCAAGGTTATTCGCTCTTTTCATCTTCTTATAACGGATTAGATGTTGATTTTACAATATTTGTACCAATAGAAGGCTATACCGAATGTTGGGAAATTAAATTTAGAAACATTTCTGATGAAGTAAAAGATTTGTCGGTATATACTATGGCGCATCTTATATCAAACTCGTCAAATCATAAATCCTACGCAATAACCGATTTTGATAAAGAATTCGGCGGAATTTTGGGCACTTCAAAAGGCTATGCTTTAGATACTGATTTTACCGAATGCTATATGGCGTCGGACTATCCTGTTGAATCATACGAAATAGCAACCGATAAATTTATTGGTTATTACAACAAAACCACCAACCCCGTAGCACTTGAAAACGGCGGTGTTCTTTCTTCAAGTGCAAGTTGTTTTGAAAACGACCAAACCTACACCTTATGCCATAAAGTTGTTTTAAAACCGGGCGAAGAAAAGGTTATTCGTTTGGTAGTAGGTATTGCAAAATCCAAAGAGATGGCAATAAAAGAGAAAAACCGCCTTTTATCAGAAAATGCGTTTGCTCAAAACCGTGCAGAATTAGTAAAACGTGTTAATCAGTACGACAATCAGGTTACTATTTGCACAGGCGATGAAACAATTGACCGTTTTGTTAATATTTGGCTTAAACGCCAAATTGATTTAGGTAAAACCTGGGCACGTTGTGACGTTGTAGGCTCACGCGATACTATGCAGGACGTTACCGCTTTCGTACAGCTTGACACCGAAGTTTCTAAAGAAAAAATCCTTTACGCTATGGACTTTGTTCGTCCTAACGGCAACATAATGCGTTCGTTTATTCCAATTATGCGCCACGTGGCTCACGACTGCTCAAGCTGGATGATTACCGCTGTTTGTCAATACATTAAAGAAAGCAACGACTATTCAATCCTTGATATTGACCGTCCATATTTCGAATGTGATGACCACGGCACAGTTTTAGACCACCTACTACGCGCAGTATACTTCCTACTTGATACCGTAGGCGAACACGGCTTAACCCTTTGGGGTGCTTGTGACTGGAACGACTCACTTAATAACTGCGGTACAAAAATGCGTGGTGAAAGCGTTTGGCTTTCTCAAGCAAGCTGTAAATGTGCTTTAGAATTAGTTGAGCTTTTAAATAGAATTGATATGGCAGATGAAGCCCAAAAGATTATGGCTAAACGCGCAACCATGATGGAAAATATTTTACGTCACGGTTGGGAGAAAGACCACTTTATTTACGGCTACAACGATATGGGCGACAAAATTGGCTCTTACGAATCAATCGACGGAAACAATTACTTAAATCCGCAAACATGGGCAGTATTGGCTCAGGTTCTTCCTGAAGATGAGTTAAATACATTAATGGATTTAGTTGAAGATAAATTACAATGCGACTTCGGTTACGTTCAGGTTGACCCACCACACATTCACCATAACGACAACATCGGTCGTGTTACGTATTTTGCACCCGGTTGTTACGAAAACGGTTCCGTATATAATCACGGTTGTACCTTTAAAATAGCTTCCGACTGTATGCTCGGTCGCGGTGATGAAGCTTTAAAAACCGTTAACTACATTCTTCCTACCAATCCGCTTAATCCTTCAGAAAAATCCGGTATGGAGCCTTATGCTATTTCAAACCAATATTTAGGACCAAAAGCTCCCGCACGTGTTGGTGAATCTCCAATGCATTGGATTACAGGTACTTGCGGTTGGTTATTCAGAGGTGTTGTTGAATATATGCTTGGTATTCAAGCAGATTATGACGGCCTTAGAATTATTCCTGCAATGCCTAAGGTGTGGAAAAACACTTCTGCTCACCGTGTATACCGCGGTTGCGCTTATGATATTACCTTTACCCAAAACGAATATAACGGTAAGGTTTCAATTACTGTTGACGGTAACGCTATTGAAGGCAACTTACTTCCCTACTTTACCGACGGTAAAGCACATAAAGTTGACGTTCAAATCGGCTAATTAATACTTTTAAAAAATATCCACCTGCACTATGAAATGTTGCGGGTGGATATTTTTTTATTGACAAAATCAATACTTCGTGTTACGATGTATTATGTAAAGGGAGGTATATTATGGATATTCAGTTAAAACGTGGCATCTTAGACGTTTGTGTGTTGGCCGCCATTAAAAATAAAGATTCCTACGGCTACAAGATAATTAAAGATATGAAGCCGTATATCGAGCTTTCAGAGTCTACTTTATATACCATTTTAAAACGACTGGAAACAGCAGATATGCTAACTGTTCATACCGCCGAACACGACGGAAGGCTTAGGAAGTACTACCATATTACCAAAGACGGATTAAAGCGTATTGAAACTTTTAAAAATGACTGGAAAGAAATTATTTCTATATATCAATTTGTAACAAAGGGGGACGACACTAATGACTAAAAAAGAATTTTTAGAAAGTCTTCAAAAAGGATTAACAGGTCTTCCAAAAGAAGATATTCAAGAGCGTTTAAGCTTTTATAACGAAATGATTGAAGACAGAATTGAAGACGGTCTTTCGGAAAAGGATGCCGTAGCTGCAGTGGGGTCGGTATCAGAAATCGTTAAACAAATAGTGGCAGATACTCCCCTTTCAAAAATTGCAAAGGAGAGAATTAAACCCAAAAGGCGTATGTCTGCTTTAGAAATTGTGCTTTTAGTGTTAGGCTCTCCTGTTTGGCTATCACTACTCATTGTTATAGTTGCGGTAATTTTTGCGGTTTATGTATCTTTATGGTCGGTAATAATCTCATTATGGGCAGTTTTTGGCTCACTTATGGCTTGTGCTTTTGGCGGTGTTGCGAGTGGAATTATAATTGTACTCACCCAAAATACCCTTACAGGAATTACCGTTATAGGTGCCGGACTCCTTTGCGGTGGGCTTTCTATTTTTATGTTTTACGGATGCGAATTAGCATCAAAAGGCATTATTATACTTACAAAAAATATTGCATTATGGATTAAAAACTGCTTTAGAGGTAAGGAGGATTATTATGAAAAAATCAACTAAGATATGCCTTGTTTTAGCGTCTTTCCTAATAATTATAGGGCTTACAATGTTCGCTTTCGCTATGACAAAATATAATTGGGATTTCAAAAAACTCAGTACCGAAAAATATAAAACCACTACCCACGAAATATCAGAAGATTTTGAAAATATATCTATAAACACCGATACAGAGGATATAATTTTCGCATTATCCAATGATAAAAAATGCAAAATAGAGTGTTTTGAATCAGAAAAATCAAAACATTTAATAGCAGTAAAAGAAAACGTCCTGACCATTGCAAAAAACAATTTTGAACATTGGTACGATAATATAGGAATTAACTTTAATTCACCTAAAATAACAGTTTTTCTTCCGAAAACAGAATATGATTCGCTTTCAATCAAAGAACATACCGGCGATATAGTTTTGCCGAAAGACTTTAAGTTTAATAGTGCCGATATTTTGGCAAGTACCGGCGATATTGATTTTTTTGCAACCGTTTTAAACCAGGTTAAAATCGACACAGATACAGGTGATATATCGGTTAAAGATTCATCCGCTAAAGCGCTAGACATTTCAACGTCAACAGGGGACGTTACGCTTTCTAACGTAATCGCGAAAGAAAAATTTAGTATTCAAACAGACACCGGTGACGTTAAATTTGACCATTCCGATGCTAAAGAAATTTTTGTAAAAACTGATACCGGAAGCGTAAAGGGCAATTTGCTTACAGAAAAGGTGTTCCTTACAAGTACTGATACGGGAAGTGTTGACGTTCCAAAGACCATAAACGGCGGTAGATGCGAAATTACTACCGATACAGGCGATATAAAAATCTCTATTAATTAATAAAAAGGCTTTTCACATAATTCGTGAAAAGCCTTTTCTTACTCTACTAAATATTTGAGCATTCTTTCGGGATTATCTAAAAACTGTTTTGTAATCTTATAATGCTCGGTATCGGTGTAAGCAATTTTGCGAATACCGTCAATAGAAAGCTCTATTATTTCAGCTTTTGGGTAAGCCATTAAAATTGGTGAATGGGTTGCAATTATAATTTGCGAATTGTTATTAACAAGCCTGTCTATCTCTGAAATAAGTGTTAAAATTCGCATAGGCGATAACGCCGCTTCGGGCTCGTCAAAAATATATAACCCCTGCCCACGTAAACGGTTTTGCACAAGTGATAAAAGGCTCTCGCCGTGTGACCGCTTGTGAAGAGATACCCCACCATACCCTTCAATAACCGGTGGGTCGAAAGAAGGCTCTTTATCCATATCGTCAATATTGCTTGCAAGGTTATAAAGGCTCTCGCTTCGCAAGAAATATCCGTCCCGTGCCGACAAGCCTTTTAAAGTATCAATATATTTCCAAAGCATCGAATGAGAATCATTAGTAGAAAATGTAAAGTTTCTGCCACCGCCTTCGGGATTAAAGCCCATTGCCACGGCAATAGCTTCCAATAAAGTTGATTTACCCGTTCCGTTTTCACCTACAAGAAAGGTTACAGGCGCCGAAAATTCAAGCCTGCCTATATTTTTAAACGCTTTTATTACAGGAAGTTCATTAAGGTACGACTCCTTGGGTAATTCCTCATTTAATTCTATTGCCCGTAAATTGTTTCTGTTAAACATCATTGTTCTCTTCTTGTTAAAATATTTTTGCCGTCAAACAACAGTGGCCCACGGGCACCGCCAAAGTCGCTAGTT
>JBGVDY010000324.1:0-4025 GCA_045119585.1 Acutalibacteraceae bacterium
CCCCGTCCAGCCCTATGGCCGACTATGTTGACCAATGGTCTGCTCAAGGCAGAAAAAACATTTTCGGTACAACCGTAAACGTTTCCGAAATGCAATCTGAAGCAGGTGCTGCAGGTACCGTACACGGTTCTCTTGCTGCAGGTGCTTTAACCACCACCTACACCGCTTCTCAAGGTCTTTTACTCATGATCCCGAATATGTACAAAATCGCCGGCGAGCTTCTCCCCTGCGTTTTCCACGTATCGGCTCGTTGTGTTGCTTCTCATGCTCTTAACATTTTTGGCGACCATTCTGACGTTTATGCTTGCCGTCAAACAGGTTTTGCAATGCTCGCTGAAACAAATACACAAGAAGTTATGGACCTCGGTGCTGTTGCTCACTTAGCAACTATCGAAAGCCGCGTTCCTTTCATTAACTTCTTCGACGGTTTCCGTACTTCTCACGAAATCCAAAAGATTAACGCTTGGGATTACGAAGACCTTAAAGAAATGTGCGATATGGATGCTGTTAATGCATTCCGCAAGCGCGCATTAAATCCTGAACGTCCTGTTATGCGTGGTTCACACGAAAACGGCGATATTTTCTTCCAACACCGTGAAGCTTGTAACAAGTTCTATGATGCTTGCCCTGCTATTGTTGAAAAATACATGGATAAGGTTAATGCTAAACTTGGTACCGATTACAAACTCTTCAACTACTATGGCGCACCTGATGCTGAAAAAGTTATCATCGCTATGGGCTCTATCTGCGACGTTGCAGAAGAAGTTATTGATTACATGTTAGCTGCAGGCGAAAAGGTTGGTCTTGTAAAGGTTCGCCTTTACCGTCCATTCGCTGCTGACAGATTGGCTGCTGCTATCCCTGCAACCGTTAAGAAGATTGCTGTTCTTGACAGAACTAAGGAACCCGGTTCTTTAGGCGAACCTCTCTACTTAGACGTTGTTGCTGCTTTAGCTGCTACAGGTCGCAAGGTTGACACTGTTGTAGGCGGTCGTTATGGTCTTGGTTCTAAGGATACTCCTCCTTCAAGCATCTTTGCTATTTACAAAGAACTCGAAAAGGATGCACCTAAGCACAACTTCACAATCGGTATCGTGGACGATGTTACCGAACTTTCTCTCCCTGAAGAAGAAGCTCCCAACACCGCTGCAGAAGGTACTATCGAATGTAAGTTCTGGGGTCTTGGCGGTGACGGTACCGTTGGTGCTAATAAAGACTCTATCAAGATTATCGGTGACCACACTGATAAATATGTTCAAGCTTACTTCCAATATGACTCTAAGAAAACCGGCGGTATCACCATCAGTCACTTACGCTTTGGTGATAAGCCTATTAAGAGTCCTTACTACATCAATAAGGCTGACTTCGTTGCTTGCCACAACCCATCTTATGTAATCAAGGGTTACAAGATGGTTAACGACGTTAAACCCGGCGGTGTATTCCTTATCAACTGCCAGTGGAACGCTGAAGAATTAGACAAGCATATGCCTGCTGAAGCTAAGCGTTATATCGCTAAGAACAACATTCAGCTTTACACAGTTAACGCTATTGACTTGGCTGCACAAATCGGTCTTGGCAAGCGTACCAATACTGTATTACAATCTGCATTCTTCTCACTTTCTAAGGTTCTTCCTGCTGAAGAAGCTATCGGCTACATGAAGGAAAAAGCTCAGAAGTTCATGAAGAAGGGTAAAGAAATCGTTGAAATGAACGAAAAGGCTATCGACGCAGGTGCTACCGCTTACGTTAAGATTGACGTTCCTGCTTCTTGGGCTGATGCAGTTGATACTGCTGAAGTTGTTAAGTCAGAAGGCGCTGAAAAGCTCGTTAAGATGGTTGACGGCATCATGAAGCCTGTAGCTCTTATGAACGGTGACTCTCTCCCCGTTTCTGCATTTATCGACCACGCTGACGGTACATTCGAACATGGCGCTGCTGCTTACGAAAAGCGCGGTGTTGCCGTTATGGTTCCTGAATGGAATGCTGATACTTGTGCTAAATGTAACAAGTGTGCATTTGTTTGTCCTCACGCTACAATCCGTCCATTCGCTTTGAATGCTGATGAAGTAGCTAACGCTCCTGCAAATATGAAGAAGTCTCCGAAGCCATTCTTAAAGACCGAATACACCTACACTCTCGCTGTTTCTCCGCTTGACTGTATGGGTTGCGGTGTTTGTATCGGCGTTTGTCCTACAAACTCACTCAAGATGGTTCCTCAAGCTTCTCAACTCGCAGAGCAAGAAGTATTCGACTACTGTGTTGCTAACGTTACTGAAAAGGACGGCGTAGCTACCGATGCTAACGTTATCACTTCTCAGTTCAAGAAGCCTTTACTCGAGTTCTCAGGTTCTTGCGCAGGTTGTGCTGAAACTGCTTACGCTCGCCTTATTACTCAACTCTTCGGCGACAGAATGTATATCTCTAACGCTACAGGTTGTTCATCAATTTGGGGTGGCCCTGCTGCTACATCACCTTATACCGTTAACGCTAAGGGTCAGGGTCCTGCTTGGGCTAACTCACTCTTCGAAGACAACGCTGAACACGGTTACGGTATGTATTTAGGTCAAGAAGCTATCCGTAACAGACTTATTGCTGAAGTTAAGGTTATCGCTGAATCTGATAAGGCTTCTGATGAAGCTAAGGCTGCTGCTAAGGCTTACCTCGACACTGTTAACGACGGTGCTAAGAACGGCGCTGCAGCAGAAGCTCTTGTAGCTGCTCTTAAGGCTCAAAACTGTTCTTGCGAAACCTGTAACGACGTTATTGCTAACGCTGAATACTTAAGCAAGAAGTCTATCTGGATCTTCGGTGGTGACGGTTGGGCTTACGACATCGGCTTCGGCGGTGTTGACCACGTATTAGCTGCTGGTAAGAACGTAAACATTATGGTATTCGATACCGAAGTTTACTCTAACACAGGTGGACAGGCTTCTAAGGCTTCTAACATCGGTCAGGTTGCTCAATTCGCAGCTGCCGGTAAAGCAATTGCTAAGAAGAGCCTTGCTGAAATCGCTATGTCTTACGGTTACGTATACGTAGCACAAATCGCTATGGGCGCTGACATGAACCAAACCCTTAAGGCTATCAAGGAAGCTGAAGCTTATGACGGTCCTTCAATCATCATTGCTTACTCACCTTGCGAAATGCACTCTATTAAGGGCGGTATGGTTAACTGCCAGAACGAAATGAAGAAAGCTGTTGACTGCGGATATTGGGATCTCTTCCGTTACAATCCTGCACTCAAGGCTGAAGGCAAGAATCCGTTCTCTGTTGACTGCAAGCCTGCTACCGGCGACTATAAAGAATTCATCATGAACGAAGCTCGTTACTCTTCACTCACACGTTCATTCCCAGACCGTGCTGAAGAATTGTTCGAACAAGCTGCTCAAGCTGCAAAAGAGCGTCGTGCTCATCTTGAAAAATTGGTTGAACTTTACGGTAAATAATATTTAAACCAATATACAAAAACTGCCAAGTTGTAAGAGTCGTACTCTAAAGGACAGTAATTTAAAAAGCAGAAACGAGAAATCGTTTCTGCTTTTTTGCATATAAGGTTTTAGGATATCCTAAAGAATTGGAAAATGCGATGTACATTTTCCTTGCTTGTTATGGTATGCGACAAAAAAGATTGACTTCTAATTGAAAATACGATATCATTATATCAAGATATAATGATATCATTTAGGAAGTGCTATCTTTGATTAAAGAGAATAAAGCCACTCGTACCAGACAAGTCCAATTTAGAATGGATCCTGATAAAGTAAAGCGCTTACTTGCTGCCATTGCTTACGATGACAATATGCATAGCATGGCAGATTTGTTTAACAAAGCGACTGATGAATATTTAAAGGAGCAGGAAGGAAACGGAGGAAAAGGCAATGGCAAATAAAATTGCATATCGTACAGAAGACGAGGTTAGAGATAGTGCTAAAATTCAGCTTGGCTTTGATAGAGTTGAAACTGATGTAAAACAAGGAACAGGACAGATTACGACTTTCAATCAGTTAGGATTCAAAGGTGTAATT
>JBGVDY010000325.1:0-1897 GCA_045119585.1 Acutalibacteraceae bacterium
CTTCTAATGCTTTTGAAGCAGCATCAATAACACCTGCGTCAATATTCATTAAGTAGGTGATAGGACTCATAATAAGATAGTAAATGCTCATCATAATTACAAGACGGAATATCATAGGTAGACAACCGCCTGACATAGAAACATTTTCTTCTTGGTAAAGCTGACTCATAGCTTGTGAGTACTTTTGTCTGTCGTCGCCGTATTTTTTCTTTAAGTCGTCAAGCTTGGGTTTAATACGAAGCTGACCTACAGCTGATTTTTGACTTTTAATGGTAAGTGGAATAAAGGCGATGTTTATAAGTAGGGTAAAAACAAATACCGCAGCTGCAAAATTACCGCCAAATATACCTGAAATGAAGTTTAACACCCCACCGAGCGGGATGTTAATAATACTAAAAAGTTTATTCATTTATACACCCATCCATTCATTATTAAATGGTAATTTTCAAATTAACGTTTCTTTTCGGGTACGGGGTCGTAACCGCCCTTACAAAAGGGATTGCAACGCAAAATTCTCCAAATACTAAGTATCGAGCCTTTAAATGCGCCGTGTACTGTAATTGCCTCGATCGCATATTCCGAACAAGAAGGAATAAAACGGCAGGTAGGGGTTATTTTTAATGGAGAAAGCGCGCGTCTGTAAAATTCGATAAATTTAATCAGTAGTTTTTTCATTCTCTAAACAATCTATTACACCGATGGAATGTAGAATTTTTGAAAGATTAGATGAAATAACGGTGCTTTTAACATCCAAAGTGCGCGTTCTTGCTACAATAACAAAATCATAGCTTGAATTTATTTTTGGATAAACGGCACTAAACGCCGCCGTTATAAGACGCTTTGCACGATTGCGCTTAACGGCGTTACCAATTTTTTTGCTTACAGTAATGCCGAGTCTTGAATATTTTTTGCGGTTAGGATTTAAATAAACCACAAAATAAGGGCAAACGTAGGATTTACCTTTATTATATACTCGGCGGAAATCATAGTTTTCCTTTAGTTTAATTATCTTCATAATTCCATAATAAAAGGAAAAGCCACATGTAAGTGGCTTTTAATATGATAATTTCTTTCTTCCTTTTGCTCTGCGGCGTGCAAGTACCTTGCGACCGTTAGCAGTAGCCATTCTCTTTAAGAAACCGTGCTCTTTCTTGCGGTGAAGCTTTTTCGGTTGATATGTTCTTTTCAACTTTGTACCCTCCTTAATATATTGACTTACGGTTATTTTAAATAGGGGGAAACCTCCACCCATAACCTTTCAATTGTAGATTATACCCTAAAACATACCCATATGTCAATAGAAATTTTTAAAAGATAAAAAATATTAAATAAAAAAATGCTTGCATTTTGATTAAATGTGTGATATTATTATTTGGCTAATGTGATAGAAAGGAGTGACAACGATGAAACAAGGACTTCATCCTGAGTATGAAAAGGTAACAATTAAGTGCGCTTGTGGTGCTGAGTTCGAAACTCGTTCCACTAAAAAGGATATCCGTTTGGATATTTGCTCTAAATGTCATCCGTTCTTTACAGGTAAGCAAAAGTTGGTTGATACCGGCGGACGCGTTGATAGATTCAACAAGCGTTTCAACATTTCAAAATAATGCCTCAAAAAATCTGCCCAGCTTCCGTGTGAAGTTGGGCTGTTTTTTCATAATTATATAATCAAAGGGTGGTTTTTTGGATACGTATTTAACTGTATTGGATGAAACAACAACCGAATACGTTGAAAAGCGCTCACGCTTTATTGCAACGCTTCGCCATTGCGAAACCGAAGCCGAAGCGTCGGCGTTTTTAGAAGAGATGCGTTCTAAATATTGGGATGCTACACATAACTGTTATGCTTACACGGTAGCAGAGGGTAAAATGTCTCGCTTCTCGGACGATGGTGAAC
>JBGVDY010000326.1:0-2150 GCA_045119585.1 Acutalibacteraceae bacterium
TATTGCGCTTGTAAAATATGATGATGAAAATTATCCTGAAACTTTAAAATCAATATCAACCCCACCTATAGTTTTGTATATAAAGGGAAAATTGCCCGATTTTGATAATAATCCGGTTATTTCTATTGTTGGTCCCAGAAACGTATCAGACTTTGGTAAAAAAGCGGCATATTCTTTAGGATACCGTATGGGTAAAGCGGGTTTCATTGTTGTAAGCGGAGGTGCCGTTGGTAGCGATACCTACGCTCATATTGGCGCATTAAAAGCAAATGCTAAAACTGTACTTATTATGGGTTGCGGTTTTAATGTAAGCTATTTGGAAGAAAATCGCCCTTTAAGAGAGCATATTGAAAAGTGTGGCTGCCTAATAAGTGAATATCCGCCCGATACTCCTATAACAAAATATACATTTCCTGTAAGAAATCGCTTAATTTCTGCGCTTTCTTTGGGAACTGTTGTGGTGGAAGCAAAGGTTAGAAGCGGTGCTTTACTTACCGCTAATCATGCTCTTGAACAGGGTAGGGATGTGTTTGTTATCCCCGGTGCACCAAATAGCACCGAATATAAAGGCTCTAACGCGCTTTTGCGCGATGGTGCAAAGCCACTTTTAGATGCAAGTGATATTTTTAATGAATATATTCACTTATTCCCTGATAAAATCAATATAGAAAAAGCTTATGAGAAAGAGTCAAAACCTGTAACAGCACAAAAAAATAAAAAAATATTGAATGAAACTCTTTCAAATGAAGCGAAAATAGTATATAATTGTTTAGATACACAAAAATTTTATCCTGACCAGCTTGACACAGGACTTGACAGTTCAAGGTTACTATCAGCTTTAACTGAACTTGAAATGGAATTTATTATAAAAGCATTGCCTGGCGGTCAGTATGAAATTTGCAAATAACGGAGGTAATTTATGTCAAAGCTATTAATAGTGGAGTCTCCATCTAAAATTAAGCCTATAAAGAAATATTTAGGCTCGGGTTATGAAGTAATGGCTTCTGCAGGTCATATTCGTGACTTGCCAAAATCAAAGCTTGGCGTTGATATAGAAAACGGTTTTGCGCCGCAATATATAAACATGAACGATAAAAAGGATTTGATTAAATCTTTAAAGCAAGCCGCTGCGGATAGCGATGAAGTATTATTGGCTACCGACCCTGATAGAGAGGGTGAAGCGATTTCATGGCATTTAGCGCAAATTTTAGCGCTTGATATGGAGTCTTGTAACCGTGTAACCTTTAATGAAATTACAAAGTCTGCAGTTCAGGCAGGTATTAAGGTTCCGCGTAAAATTGATATGGATTTAGTTGATGCTCAACAGGCTCGCCGTGTGCTAGACCGTATTGTAGGTTATAAATTAAGTCCTTTCCTTTGGAAAAAGGTTAAAAGCGGGTTGTCTGCAGGTCGTGTTCAAACGGTTGCTCTTCGTTTAATTGTTGACCGCGAGCGTGAAATCGAAAAATTTGTGGCTACTGAATACTGGACTGTTGAAGCAAAGCTGGCATCAGGTAGAAAAACCTTTATCGCAAAGCTTTACGGTGATAAAAACGGTAAAATTGATTTAATACCCGATGAATCGACTGCTAATGATATTTTAGCAAATCTTGAAAATGCTGAATATAAGGTTACCGATATCAAAAAAGGTAAGCGCAACAAACAACCTGCACCGCCTTTTATTACTTCAACCTTACAACAGGAAGCATCACGTAAGCTTGGCTTTACAGGTCAACGTACAATGCGTATTGCACAACAGCTTTATGAAGGTATTGAACTTGAAGGTATAGGCGTTACAGGTCTTATAACCTATATGCGTACTGATTCTTTGCGTATTTCGGAAGAGGCAAGAGCAATTGCTAATAAATATATTGTTGGTACATTTGGCGATAAGTATTTACCTTCAAAGCCACGCTATTTTAAAACAAAAAGTGGTGCACAAGATGCTCACGAAGCTATCCGCCCGACTGATGTATTTATTACGCCTGATAGCGTAAAGAACTCTTTGACAGTTGAACAATATAAACTTTATAAGCTTATATGGGAACGTTTTATTGCTTCGCTTATGTCAGCTTGTGTACAGGATACTGTTAATGTTGATATTACTGCTAATGAATACCTGTTTAAAGCAAGTGGTTATTCAGTTAAGT
>JBGVDY010000327.1:0-4166 GCA_045119585.1 Acutalibacteraceae bacterium
TATACTTTATTCTTACTGCCTTTTTTACGCATAAAAATATGCACCTCCAAAAGTGTCTAACTTTTGGGGTGCATATCAGTAAAAGGGAGTATTTTTTATTCGTTATCTTTTTTAGCTTTTAATTCTCTTTCTGCTTGGGGAAGTCTTAAATAAAATGGTAGAAGTGCATTCGCACTCAAAACTTCGTTATTTCTAAAATTTTCAGTTGCTACAAGTCCAACACCTACAGCGTTTTGGTAACGAAGCTGTGGGGAAGCCTTTCTGACATTTTTAATATCTTCTACAAATGGGAAGAAAATATTGGTTCCATCGCCAATTATTATAATGTTTTTATCGGCTTTTTGGTAATCGGTTTTAATTTCGCTTGCTAATTCATCACACATAAGCGCGCGGTCTTCACAAAGTCTTATAACCTCGTTGTTTTTAATTTCAAAAATCGCATTATAAACTTGGTTGCAGCGAGCATCCATAACTGCACAAATATAGCAGTCTGTTCCTGCATAGTTTTCTGCCATAGCGCGTAGGGTTGAAACTGCTACACAGGGTAAATTTTTAGGTGCTGCAATACCTTTTAGCGCACTAATACCTATTCTAACTCCTGTAAAAGAGCCGGGACCGTTGCTGATAGCTAAACCGTCAATATCGTTTATACTAAGCTTTGCCGAATTTAAAAGATTTTCAACCATAGGCATAAGTGTCTGAGAATGGGTAAGTCTTACGTTAACAAAGCTTGATGCTAATATTTTATTGTCTTCAATCACCGCTACCGATGCCGGAGTAGCAGAACATTCCATACTTAAAATTTTCATTAATTTTCACCCCTTGGTTTAATGGTGATTTTACGTTCGGTATCGCTCAATCGCTCAAATTCAACAAATATGGTGTTTTCGGGTAGAGCGTTTTCAATATTCTCACTCCACTCACAAGCTAAAACACCGCCTTGCTCTATGTAGTCGAAAAAGCCTGTTGAATAAAGGTCTTCCCAACCTGAAACGCGGTACATATCAAAATGATAAAGCGGAAGTCTACCGCTTAAATATTCGTTAACAAGCGCGAATGTGGGGGAAGTAACAGTATCGGTAGAACCAAGACCCAACGCTAAACCGCGTGTGAAACAGGTTTTGCCCATACCAAGCCCGCCTATAAAGGCGATAACTACACCGCTATTTATTTTTTCGCCTAAGGCTTTACCAATATTTTCGGTATCGTTAGGATTTTTAGATATAAAACATTTCATAAATTTTGCCTTTCTTTACTTTTCGCTTATAAGTATATCATATATTTTCAACTTTATAAAGAGTTTATTAAAATTATTTTAAGGCACTTGAATATTTAGTGTAAATGATATATACTTATTACAGTATTTTTATGGAGGAATAAATGAGATATTTATTAGCAAAGATTGCCGACTTTGTTCGCGAATCTGATAATATACTGTTGCTCTTAACCTTATTTGCATCTTCTTACGGATGTATAGCGGTTTACTCGGCAACAAATTATATGGGAAGTATGCGTCCGTTTATCGTGCAAACATTATGCATGGTTGTAGGAATAATTGCGGCGTGCGTAATCTCTACAATAGATTTTGAAAAAATGCTTAATAAGTGGTATTTAGCCGCTGCTTTAGGCGTAATACCCGTAATCTTAACCTTTTTTATAGGTTTCGCACCTGAAGGTACTGACGACAAGGCTTGGCTTAATTTAGGCTTTACAACCTTCCAACCGTCAGAGCTTATGAAAATTTGCTTTATTTTAACCTTTTCTATGCATTTAGGTAAGGTTTATAAGAATATAAATAAAATCAAATATTTATTACCCGTGTGTATTCACGCGGCGTTCCCTGTTTTGCTTATTTTTGTTCAAGGTGATGCCGGTACTGCGGTTGTGTTTGCGGTTATGGTAATATTTATGCTAATGGCTGCAGGTCTTTCTTGGAAATATTTTGCAGGTGCATTTACCGCTTTTTTAATTGCTTCACCAATAGCATATTTCTTGGTTTTAAATGATGAACATCGTGAGCGTATTTTAAATATGTTCGATATTGATGGCGATATCAAGGGCGTTGGTTGGCAGCAGTATTGCGGAAGAATGGCGCTTTCAAACGGTGGTTTATTTGGTGAAGGTTACCTAAGTGGTACCCGTACTCAGCTTGGTAAAGCCGGTATACCGGAAGGCCATAACGACTTTATATTTGTAACCATAGGCGAAGAATTGGGCTTTTTAGGTTGTATTGTTGTTTTAATATTGCTTGTTGCAATTTTTATAAGATGCCTTACTGTAGCGCGTACCTGTGTTAAGAAAGAAGGTAAATATATTGCAATTGGCGTATTTTCAATGCTTTTTGCACAAACGGTTATTAATATTGGTATGTGTATGTCCATTACCCCCGTAATAGGTATTACTTTGCCATTTTTCTCGGCGGGTGGTACGTCGCTTTTGTGTTTGTTCTTGGGAATAGGTTTGGTTTTAAGCGTTTATAGACACCGTAATTACCGAACGATTTATTTAAGTGATAATTAAAAATTAATAGTTTATTTAAACCTCGACTAAAAGTCGGGGTTTTCTTTTTTTTATAACAAAATCATAGGAAAAATTCTTTTTAAACCTCTTTTTTTACTAAAAAGTGGGGTTTTTTTGTTTTTTCAACAAATTTCGAGCCACCCAAAACAATATAGTGGATTGGGTGGCGGTAGAATTTTGAAAATTTTTAAATGCACGTTTACAAATTTTCATCCTACCGTTACTTAAGGTTGAAAGGATGTTGAAAATGTGCAACGAAATTTTTAAAAAACTAATTTTGGAATTTAAAAAAGGGGATACCGAATCTTTTTTGTTTATTTATAAGGTATTTGAAAGACTAATAAGGCTTTATTCGGCAAGGGTAGAATATGAAGAAACAGTTGCAGAGCTTGATTTGTTTTTAATTGAATTGTTACACAAATTGGACTTGAAAAGGTTTCAAAGCGATAGTTCTTACACTATTCAAAAATACGTAGCAGTATCAATTAGAAATAAATATTTAGACCTTTTGAAAAAGCAAATTGAAAGAATACAAAAAAGCTTACCGCTTCTTGAAATTTCAAACGCAAAGGAAGAATATTACGACGAAAAAATTATGTTGCCCGATGCATTTGAACTATTAACCCCAAAACAAAAAATGGTATTAAAAAGCAAGTACATATACGGTTATAGCGATGTAGAAATATCTACAATGATGGGCACTACAAGACAGGCAGTAAACAGTATTAAAAACAGAGCCTTTGAGGTTTTAAGGGATTACTATAATTTTAAATAAAAGGAGAAAAACAATGTTTAAATTAGCACTAAACGCAGGTCACGGTATGAACACTTTGGGAAAGCGGTGTCTTAAAAAGCTTGATAGCAACTGCACACGCGAATGGTATTTGAATAGTCGTATTTGCGAAAAAATCGAAGAAAAACTGGAACAATTTGATGGGATAAAAATCCTAAGGCTTGATGATAGAACAGGTCAAAAGGATATATCACTTAAAAAGCGTAGCGATGCGGCAAATGCCTTTTTTGCGGATTTTTATTTATCAATTCATCATAATGCAGGTGTAAACGGAAAATCGGGCGGTGGTATAGAAGCATATATTTATACTAAAGCAGATAAACAAAGTATTGAATGGCAAAGCGATTTATACACGGCGGTTGTGAATAAAACCAAGCTTAAAGGGAATAGGGCACAAGGTATGCGCAAAGCAAACTTACATGAATGCCGAGAGAGCAAAATGCCTTGCGTGTTGTTAGAATGCGGTTTTATGGACTCAAAAACCGACGTGCCAATTATCCTTACCGAAAAGTTTGCCGAAAAAGTTGCGGAAGCTTGTGTGGAAGTTATTGTAAGTAAGGCTAAGCTAAAGAAAAATAGCATCAAAACTACACCGCAAACTAATAAGAACAATAAGGTTTTGGGTTGGCAAAAGGCGGCTATAAAGGACGGTTTCACCTTTTCTAAGTGCGGTGCAGATGGTGTATGGGGTGATGAGTGTGTAAGTGTTGCAAAATCGGCAGTATGTAAAAAAAGGCTTACGTATAAATACAAAAACCTTACCGAAATTGTGCAAAAAGCAGTAGGGGTAAAATCAGACGGAAAATTTGGTAGCAAAACGCAAAAGGCTGTAAAAGAATTTCAAAAGAAAAAC
>JBGVDY010000328.1:0-1221 GCA_045119585.1 Acutalibacteraceae bacterium
TGCGAGAAATCTTTAGGTAAGACCCTTCGGCTGCTCTCAGGGTGACAATACCATTGTCATTCCGAACGAACGTGAGGAATCTTTAGGTAAGTTTTCATTTCGAATCTTTGGGAAAGACCCTTCGGCTGCGCTCAGGGTGACAATACCATTGTCATTCCGAACGAACGTGAGGAATCTTTAGGTAAGTTTTCATTTCGAATCTTTTGGAAAAGACCCTTCGGCTACGCTCAGGGTGACAATACCATTGTCATTCCGAACGGATGTGAGGAATCTTTAATAATTTGTAATTTTTTTAGAAAATAAAATATATAGGCAACACAAAAACCACGCAAAAGCGTGGTTTTTGTGTTTATATTGTTCCTTTATAATATAGTCCTCTTGTGTAACTATTGCCACAAGCTTTTCCGTTTTTATAGGCGTTAATTATGCTTTCTACATCTTTAGGTGTTTCATTTGTGAAATACAAAACTTGAAAATCAATGCCTGTAAGCTCGTGTTGTCTGTCGGCTAACCATATCGGAACCGAGTTTAAAAGCTCGCTATAACCTAAACGGCATCTTATAGGGAATTTAGTTCCAAGTCTATCGGTAAGCGTACCTTTTTTATCACAGGTATTACAGTCTTTACCGTTTTTAAGCGGACAATTTTTAAATAGCATAAGCGGAATATTGCCATAGCTTATAATGCCTGTAGGTAATGTTGTGTTAAGCGCTTTTATATTGTTTAGAGTAAGCTCAGGTGAAGCTATTGCGGCTTTGATTTCCATATTTTTTGCGGTTTTTAACGATTCACTATTGTGAATATTAAGTCCAGTGTCTGCTATAACGCTAAAACCTAATTCCTTAGCGATTGTTACTGCTGAAAGATTACCACAAAGGGCGATATTAAAGCCTTTTTCTTTAGCAGTTTTAAGTTTTTCAAAAATCAGTTTTTCGCTTATTATTCCACGCGGTATATCAATTATGTTTGTTGTATTGCTTATTGGATTTATATCACTTTCAAGTGGTATAATAACCGCGTTTATACCATTTAAATTGTCAGGTATTTGGTTTTTGTTTTCTATACGAATTACTATATCGGGAATTTTGTCGCATTTTGTTGAAAATTTGGGTGCTGTGTAGTCGATTTTGGCTTTTGGGTGGTTTATTTCAGACCTTTTTTGTGATAAAATGTCGGTTGCATCGCGTCTTAGGGCATTAAGCTCGCTCGCGGGGACAAAAA
>JBGVDY010000329.1:0-7969 GCA_045119585.1 Acutalibacteraceae bacterium
TAGTGGTTCCCATTGGTGCGACTATGAAGATACCGTTTACGACGGCGAACCTGTATGGCGCCAAGAAGACGGTGGCGGACCTAATAATACTATTTGTAATCAGGTTGAAAAGGTTCTTCGTGCCAAAGATGAAAATCATCCTTTATATAAAAAGGATGACGCTTATAATGATTTTGACGTTATTTTCGTTTCGGCAGGCACAAACGATACCATTCCCGATGCAGTTCCCACACCCGAAGAAATCAATACCCAATTTCTGAATAGTGATAACTCAACCCTACCGCTCGAAAAGGTGGACTGCAAAACCTTTGCCGGTGCTATGCGCTACACTTACGAGCATTTAAGAAGACTTTATCCAACGGCTAAAATCTTTTATTGCTCACCCGTGCAAGCCGATGAAAATATCCGTTCATTTGCTTCAATTAAGCTTAAAGGTCAACTTATAAAGGCTATTTGTGACCGTATTTCAGACGTAGTTTTTGTAGACACCTTTAACTGTGGTATTTGCGGTATTTACGAAAAATGGCAAACTAACGGACGCGACCTTATAGACGGCTTACACCCCAACCACAACGGCGGTAAAAAAATTGCAGAATATAATGCTCGCGCGGTAAAATACCAGTTTTTATAATTTATGAACGGAACAATTTTTGATATTAAAGAAATGGCGGTACACGATGGCCCGGGGATTAGAACTACTATCTTTTTCAAGGGTTGTCCGCTTAGATGTATGTGGTGTCATAATCCGGAAGGCCTTTCATACACTCCGCAGCTTATGTACAAATCCGCCAGGTGTATAAAGTGTGACGCGTGCAAAAAAGAATGCACCCACCCCGAATGTCAGCCATTTGGTAGGTGCTTACACATCTGCCCTGAAAACTGCCTTAGTATTACCGGCAGAAGTATAACCGCTAAAGATTTAAGCGATGAGCTTATCCCCGCAGCTAAGGTTTTAGGCAGTGACTTTGGCGGCTTTACCTTTTCCGGTGGCGAGCCGTTAGCTCAAAGTGAATTTCTTTTGGAACTAATGGAATACTTAAACGACTACCACCTATGCATTGAAACCAGCGGTTTTTGTGATAGTGCCACCTTTAAAAAGGTTATAGATAAGCTTGATTTTATAATAATGGATATTAAGCTTGCCGATGGTACACTTCACAAAAAATACACCGGTGTCGACAATGGTATTATACTTAAAAACTTTGAAATATTAAAGAATAGCGGTAAGCCGTATATTATACGCACACCACTTATTAAAGGTATTACCGATACTAAAGAAAATCTTGATGCCATAAAACAAATAATTGGCGACTCATCTTGGGAACAACTACCGGAAAACGATGTTGCAGGCGCAAAATATAAAATGCTTAACATGGATTTTCCATTAGAAAAAGAAGCAAGGCTTTAATTGCCTTGCTTCTTAATTTTTTCTATAAGTTTTTTACTTGCTTTATTGGCCTGTATAGCTTTTTCGCTACCTTCAAAGGTTGTGCCTTTTATTACTCTGGTTCCCACCATAAGACCGTCCGGTAGATTATAATCACCCATAGCTGTTTTTTCATAAAATTCGTCACCTAACGGTAATGGCTTCTCTTCGAAAATAGAACCATCAAGTGCATCATTAAAATATTCAATCGCCTTTTCATCCACAACGTAAACTGAAACTTTTTCTTCGGCGGCTAAAATTGCCTGAACTTTAGAAAATACTGTGAATCGTGACGGATCCTTTTGGCTATCGTTAACGCTACAATTTATAACCTTAATATTTACCACACCGTCGCCGTTGATATCTTCAGCATACTTTTCAAAATACTCTCCTATCGCCTGCGTTTGTGGATCTAATGCGGTTTCATATGCAAAATACATAATCTCAAAATCATAATTTGGACGCGTTGCGCATTGGGTAATAGATATTGCCAATACTGCAATTATAAAGCAGGTTAAAATAGTATGAATTTTATAGTGATACCAAAAATTCGCCCATTTTTCACTAAAGGTTTTTGGTGCTACTGCCACTTCGCTGGGTTTAGCTTCAGGAGATAACTCCCCTTGTTGCATTTTTTTAAGTTTTATATATTCTTCACGCGCTCTGCGCTGTTCTTCCATTATCTCATTGCTTTTTTTGCTCAAGTTAACACTTCCTTTTTAAATATCTTAACACAGTTAAACCGCCTTTTCAAGTTTTTATAATAAAATTAACGGTTTGTTTAATTTTACACCCTTTGGGTATACTAAGAAAAAACTCAAAGGATATAACCATGAAAGCAAAAGAAAATATTAGAATAGCCGTTATAGGTACCGCTATTGGACTTGTAAACGGTATATTAGGTGCCGGCGGCGGAATGCTTGCAGTACCGCTTTTAAAGAAAATAGGTTTTTCCCAAAAAGAAAGCCACACAAACGCTATTGCTATAATACTACCTATAACAATCGTTTCTGCGGCTATATATTTATTTAAAGATTTTGTAACAATAAAAGAATCGCTAATTTATATTCCTACGGGACTTTTAGGCGCAGTTTTAGGTACTTATTTGCTTAAAAAGATTTCGCCTAAATGGCTTAAACGTATATTTGGCGCCCTTATGGTTTATGCAGGCGTACGCCTGTTTTTTAGATGAATATTCCCGCCCTTTTAGCAGGGCTTTTTTCAGGAATACTTGGTAGCATGGGGCTCGGTGGTGGTGGAGTTCTTATAATTTACCTATCCCTTTTTACCGACACTAAACAACTTACGAGTCAAGGTATAAATTTACTTTTCTTTATACCTATAGGTATTCTTTCCATATTAATTTATTCTATAAAGAAACAAATCAAATGGAAAGTAACCATTAAAATCGCAATTTTCGGCATTGTGGGTGCTATTATAGGAATATTACTTGCCGATTTTTTAGGCGGAAGTATTACAAGAAAAATATTCGCCGTTCTTCTGACAATTATGGGTGTTAGCGAAATTTTCAAGAAAACTTAATCAACGTTAACGCCCTTGCTAAATAACTTAATATTTATAAAGCAAAGTACTATGTTTATAAATGTATAAGATAATATTGCTGCTAACAATACACTTTTAATAACATCAATACTAATTGCTGCGTTATTTGTAAATAAAACCATAAAATCTTTATTGAAAAGTGCAATTACGAAAACAATAGCAAGTACGACAGTCTGACTTGCCAAAAATGTTATAAGGCCATAAAGAACCGAAAATCCCGTCTTAGCATTGTTCATTCTATGTCCTAAAATAATACCTGTAAAGCCACACTGTAAAACATTTGTAAATTCTATAAACAAAATAAAAATAAATACAATCAAAATAGCAACAACCGAACTGTCGTAAAGCGTAGCGAGAGGAGCCAATATTCCTTTTATCATTTGTATGCTATCTTTGGAATAGTACATTATAAAAAGCACTGCTCCAACTACCAAAAAGCTTATAAACAAAGTTATAACAGTAGTAAATATTTTAGAAAGATAGTGTGCACATTTTGTCACAGGCAGGGTATGTGAAAGGTATGATTCATCCCCGTATAGATTAGATTTAAACCTTACCCACATTCGCATAACGTTGTTTATTAACGTGCTGCATAGCATTGAAATTGCCGCACCGTTAAAAATCTCACTAATAATTTCTATAACCAGTGAATCTCCTATGCCTGAAGTCAGTCTTTTAAGAACACCGAAAACCACTGCGAGGCTATAAAAAATACACAAAAATTTAAATATATTTTCAAAGTCATATCTCATTAATTTTTTTAGCATTTGAACATCCTCCTGAAAATCTCATCTATAGAGCCACCTTCACGGTTTCTTAATTCATCGCATTCGGCTACGAGCGCAATTTCGCCCTTATTTATGAATATCACTTCATCTAAAACACGCTCGATATCACTAATTAAATGGGTAGATATAATAACAGATGCACCGGCTGAGAAGTTGGTTAATATTGTATCTAAAATATAATCCCTTGTAGCGGGGTCTACACCGCCTAATGGCTCATCAAGGATATAAAGGTCTGCTTTGCGGCTCATAACAAGTACTAACTGTACCTTTTCTTGCATACCCTTACTCATTTTCGAAAGCTTTTGGTTTGTATCAAGTTCTAAATCTGCTAAAAGCCTATATGCCTTTTCACTATCAAAATTATCGTAAAATTTAGAAAAATACTTAACGGTCTTATCAACCGTCATATTTTTGTCAAGATAAGTACGCTCGGGCAAATAGGAAATTACGGCTTTAGTTTTAACTCCTATTTTCTCACCTAAAACAAAAATTTCACCGCTTGTAGGAGTAAGCAAATCATTAATAAGCTTAATAAGTGTGGTTTTACCTGTTCCATTTTTACCTAAAAGACCTATAATTTTTCCGCTTTCAATATTTAAATTAACGTCTTTGAGCGCTTGTTTTTCTCCGTAATTTTTACATAAATTTTTACACTCTAATAAATACATATTTCTTACCTTCCTTCAAGATATTTTATAGCTTCTTGTTTACTCAAACCTATATTTTCCATATTTAATAAAAATTTTTGTGAAAGTTCATTTGCATATTCAAGCCTTTCTTTTTCAATAAGGCTTAAATCTTCAGTCACAAATTTACCGTTAGTTCGCTCAGTAAAAATAAGTCCCGATTCTTCAAGCTCGGATAAAGCCTTTTGCAAGGTGTTAGGATTAACCTTTATTTGTAACGCCAAATCACGAACAGACGGCAAGCGTTCCCCTGCAGATAACCGACCTGAAATTATATGTATTCGCAACTGCTCTACTAACTGTATGTATATAGGCGCATTATTATCAAAAACAAAATTCATAATAGACTTCCTTTTGCATTGTGTCACTCAACTAACACAATGATACAATATACTTTTAATTTTGTCAATACTTTTTTGCAAAAAAATAAAGCGTAGAAATCTACGCTTTATTTTCACTGTTTTAATTTTCTGTAAATATCTATAATCTCCGCCCTTAAATTCACGTTTTCAGGAAGCTTTAAAGCATTTTCGGTTTCAAGCAATATTTCAACCTCTTTTTTAGCATCCAAAAGAACCTGCTTATCAGCAAAAATATCGGCAATTTTAAGTTCGGGAATACCGTGTTGACGATTGCCTAAAAAGTCACCGGGACCTCTAAGCTCTAAATCACAATCTGCAATTTTAAATCCGTCAGAATTATTTTTTATTATGTCAAGTCGGTTTTTGGTATCCAAAGACTCGCTATCGGATATTAAAATACAGTCCGACTTATGAGAGCCCCTACCTATTCTTCCGCGCAACTGATGCAACTGCGAAAGTCCGAAACGCTCGGCATTTTCTATAAGCATTACCACCGCATTAGGTACGTCGATACCAACTTCAATAACAGTTGTAGCAATAAGTAATTGTATCTCACCCAAAGAAAAACTCGACATTACCTTTTCCTTTTCTTTAGCATTCATTTTACCATGTAAAAGTCCTAACGAATAACCTGCAAAGGCGCCACTTCTTAAAGTATCATAATACTCGGTTGCAGAAGTAATATCAAATTCATCATTACTGTCAACCAACGGACAAACAATATATGCCTGTCTGCCTTCAGCCAAAAATTTCTTAATATACTTATAAATCCGTTCTCTGTATGAAGAATCTACACTATAAGTATCAATCTTTTGTCTGCCCTTAGGGTATTCATCAATAATACTTATATCAAGATCACCGTAAAGAATATACGCAAGCGTTTGTGGAATTGGTGTTGCCGACATAACAAGCTTATGTGGGTTAGTACCTTTATTTTCAAGTTTTTCACGCTGCGCAGCGCCAAAACGGTGTTGCTCATCAGTAATAACAAGCCCTAAATTATTGAACTCAACGTCGTTAACAATAAGCGCATGAGTGCCAATAACAACGTCAATTTCGCCACTCTTGAGTGCCGCTTTAATTTCGGTTTTATGTTTTTTAGTGGTTGAGCCTGTAAGCAAAGCACATTTTATATCGGTATTTTGTGTTAATCCTAAAAAAGTTTTATAGTGCTGCTCAGCTAAAATTTCAGTTGGAGCCATAAGTGCTGACTGATATCCGTTCTTAGCCGAAATATAGCATAATGCCGCCGCCACAGCGGTTTTACCACTACCAACGTCACCTTGCACAAGACGTGACATGGGCTTACCTGAACGCATATCCGAAAGGCACTCATCCACCACCCTTTTTTGAGCCCCCGTCAAAGAAAAAGCTAATTTACTTTGAAATTCATCAAAATAATTTTTCTCAATAACGCAGCCGCTTTTTGTGTGAGTTTTAAGCTTTATAACATTAAGTGCCACTTGAAGACAAAAAAGTTCTTCAAAAACAAGACGTTTTTTTGCCCTTTCAAACGATTCGCGCGTTTTTGGGAAATGTATATTCTGAAGCGCATACTTAATATCACAAAGGTTGTTCCTTTTTCTTATATCTTCGTTTAAAACTTCGGGCATTTCTACTGTATTTAAAGCAGTTTTTATAAGCTTTTGCAAAGCAGACGACGTCATACTCTTGCTTGCATTATAAATAGGTTCTAAGCCGTTATACCCTACTTCCTTTATAAGTGGAGAATTCATTTGTTTAAAGAAATCGCCATCAAACTTACCATAAAAAAGATATTCGCGCCCAACATTTAATTTATTAGCAAGATAGTACTGATTAAAAAGACTTACAGTAAAACGAAAACCGCTATCTTCTGCTATAAATTTATAAATTTTAATACCGCGCTTAGTATCAAAGGTTTCTATCGGTGTTACAATAGTTGCCTTAACACACACGTTTTCAAAGTAAGGCGCTTGACTTGCTTGTGTGATTTTTGTCCAGTCAAGGTACCTTCTTGGAAAATAGCGCAAAAGGGCACCGACTGTGTCGATGCCCTTAGATTTTAAAATTTCAGCTCTTTTAGCACCGACACCCTTTAAAAATTGAATATCAGTATTAGCTGTCATTTTTCGCACTCCTATTCTACTGAAAGGATATAATAATAAATTGGTTGACCACCATTGATAAAGGTAATCTCGGCCTTGGAACCAAATTTTTCGTTTATTTGTGCTTCGATGCTTTCAGCCTGTTCTTCTGAAACGTCTTCACCGTAAATAACAGTTATAAACTCACTATCAGGTTTAACCATCTTCTTAAGAAGCTTTAATACGCTCTTTTCAAGGTCGGTATCAGTAAAGGTAACCTTACCGCCTAAAAGTGCCATAATTTCGCCTTGCTTAATTTTAAAGCCATCAAAATCAGCATCGCGTGCAGCAAAGGTAACCTGACCTGTAGCCACACGTTCGGTAGCCTTCTGCATTTCAATAGCGTTTGCATTATCATCGCTATCGGGGTCAAAATTAAGCATTGCCGATATTCCTTGAGGTATAGTTCTTGTATGTATAACTATAACCTTACGGGTGCTTATCGGGATAGCTTGTTCTGCCGCCATAATAATATTTTTGTTATTAGGTAAAACAAAAACAGTATGGGCAGGAGTTGCTTCAATAGCCTTTAAAATATCATCGGTGCTGGGGTTCATTGTTTGACCGCCCGCAACAATGGTGTCAACACCTAAATCACGGAACAATTCTTCCAAACCATTACCTGCGCAAACCGATACAAAACCAAATGGCTTAGTAGGCTCTACAGGGGTAAAGGTTTCTGTTCTGTCAGCACTCTTGGCCGGTTTTTTCTTCGCATTTTGTGCATCGTGCTTTTGTCTTTCGTGTTGGTCACGCATATTTTCAATCTTAAGATGTACTAACGGGCCAAAGGTAAGCGCATTTTCAATGGCGTTACCGGGGTGGTCGGTATGAACGTGAACCTTAATAATTTCATCATCATCAACAACCACTACGCAGTCACCAATAGTTTCTAAGTACATTCTAAGTTCATTAGGCTCTTTTGGGCATTCAGGGTCTCTATTAACAATAAACTCTGTACAGTAAGTAAACGTAATTTCGGTTTCAAATTCACCCGCAGCATTAAAGGATTCAGACT
>JBGVDY010000330.1:0-7515 GCA_045119585.1 Acutalibacteraceae bacterium
AATAAAGGTTAGTGATAATAACGGCTTACTAAAAGAATACAACTCAGATAATGATAGCGAAACAATAAAAGAAATTCAAAAAATAATAAACGGTGTATTTGATTTTGGTGCAGGCAATGATGAATTTGAATCATCGACATCTGCTACTATCCCACCAAGTGACAACAATCAAGATGAAGAAGTAAAAGGTCACGGCAATATAACCGAATATAAAATTCAGATGGTTGATTCCTTGGGTGAAAAAGCAGTTTTTGTACTTAAGGGTTATAAACTTACCAATATCGATTCAGGTGAAACGGTAACACTCAATAACGCTCAGCGTGAAAGTCTTTTGAAAGAATTTGGGTTGATGGGAGATAAATAATGAAAAAATTACTTGCTTTTTTAGTTTGCTTGATATTTATGATTGGTTGTGTTGCTTGTGAACCTAAAGAGCCTACAACTGAGTCTACAACCGTGACGACAATTGAGCCAATGTGTGGCAACACGCAAACAACTGTATTTATAGGTGAAGATAAATATACCTTTATGGGCGGTAATTCGGTTAAACTAACCACACTTTTAAATAGTTTAAAGTATGAACAAGAGATTTGTAAATGTTTGCCTGAGTATACTGTTGATACCGAATTTGGAACGGGATACGGTATAAATTTGAGAGAAGGATATGTTAGGTATCAAGGAAAACAGCAAAAGCTTACAAGCGAACAGTTAAAAACTGTAAAAGAAATTATAGATTGGGCAAAAAAACAACAGCCTGATAAAAAAGACTAAGTTTTCTAAAAACAGAAGTTATTCTGCTTTTATTTGTGGGTGAATAAAATGAAAAAGAAGACAATTATATGGATTATTTTAGTTGCGTTAATAGCAGTTTTGGTTGTTCCGTTACCTACTATCGCTTATAAAGACGGCGGTACTCGTGTTTATCAGGCTTTGACATATAAAGTAATTAAATGGAATCGTTTTATGGGTGAAGATATCTTTAAATTAACAAAGGTCTACTTTTTTCCAAAAAACTTTAAATCTAACGATTCACTTTTTAAAGAAGAAATTAAAAAGAACGAAATTTCTTTTAAAGCAAAAGTTCTAGAAGTTTATGACAACACCGTTCTTGTACAACCGTTTTCGAGTGAAGAAATCCGCAAAAGCTCGGATAAAATTTCTTTCGGTACAGGACTTTTGAGAGAAATAGATGTACAAAAAGGTACCGAAGTGGAAGTTTTCTATTTGGGCGAAGTAATGTACAGTTATCCTGTGCAAATTAAAGCTACTGATTGGAAGCTTGTTGAAAGCGAATAAAATGTTGAATTCGGAAGGGCAAAAATAAAATAATAATTTAAAAGAGAGCGGTAATACCGTTCTCTTTTTTGTTTTAAATTCACCGAAAATTAACAATTTTACTATTGACTTAAAGAGGAGATACTGTTAAAATGTTAGTGTGCTAACATTTTGTACGAGGTGAAGTATGAAAGAACGCAATAATATAGGTTTTAAAATGCGTATTTTGTCCAATCTTATAAAGCGTGACGTAGAAAAAAGTAAACGTCAGTTGGGTATTGAGTTGCCTAACGGTGTTAATGGTTGGGCTATTTCGTATTTTTATGATAATATGGATAAGGATATATTCCAAAAGGATTTCGAAACCGAGTTTTCAATCCGCCGTTCTACTGCAAGTAATATTTTAAAAACAATGGAGCAAAACGGTTTTATTAAAAGAGTAAGTGTTGAAAGCGATGCCAGACTTAAAAAAATTGTATTAACAGAAAAGGCGATAGATATACACAAAGCTGTGCTTAACACTATTAATAAAAGGGAAGAACGTTTGCGAAAGGGACTAACTGATGAGGAGATAGCTGCCTTTTTAAAAACTGCTGACCATCTTATAGCAAATATGGAGGAAGACAATGATTAAAACTTTAGCAAAAAGTATAAGAGAAAATAAATTGCCCTCAATTTTAACCCTAATTTTTATTATGGGTGAAGTTTTAATTGAAGCGTTTATTCCGCGTATTACTGCGGGTCTTGTAAATAATATTGAAACAGGCGCCCATATGTCCGAAGTTTTAAAATCGGGCTTATTGCTTATTGCCTTGGCGCTTGTGTCACTTGGTTGCGGTAGTATTGCTGCACTTACCTGTGCAAAAGCATCGGCAGGCTTTGCTCGTAATTTACGCCATGATATGTTTGAAAGAATACAGCGTTTCTCTTTTTCAAATATAGATAAGTTTTCATCTACTTCGCTTGTAACCCGTCTTACAACCGATATTACACACGTGCAAATGTCTTATATGATGATTATAAGAACTGCAATTCGTAGTCCTATGCTACTCGTATTCTCGGTTGTTATGGCTTACACAATGGGCGGAGCGCTGGCTACATCGTTTGTTGTAGTTATTCCTGTGCTCATTTGCGGACTTTTTATTGTAAGCCAAAAGGCTATGCCTGCTTTTAAACGCGTATTCAAAAAGTATGATAAGCTTAATGAATCAATTGAAGAAAACGTTCGCGGTATGCGTGTGGTAAAGGGCTTTTCGCGTGAAAATTATGAAAAGCAAAAGTTTTCAAATGCGGCTGACGGTATTACGGATGATTTTACCAAGGCAGAGCGTATTGTAGCCCTTAATACACCTATAATGCAGTTTTGTATGTACTTTAATACCGTTGTTATACTTTTATTAGGTTCGTATCTTGTTATTTCAAGCAGCGGCGCAAAAGTAAATATGGGTCATATTTCGGCTATGCTTACCTATGGCGTGCAAATTCTTATGTCACTTATGATGCTTTCAATGATTTATGTTATGATAACAATTTCGCTTGAATCTATGAAACGTATTTGCGAAGTGCTTAAAGAAGAGCCAAATCTTAAGAACCCCGAAAATCCTGTTTTCGAAGTAATAAATGGCGATATAGAATTTAATAACGTTAATTTTAAGTATAACGAAAATGCAAAGAAATTTGCGCTTGAAAATATAAACGTTTCTATAAAATCAGGTATGACTGTTGGAATAATTGGCGGTACGGGTTCTAGTAAAACCTCGCTTGTACAGTTAATACCACGCCTTTATGATACTACCGAGGGCGCAGTAATCGTAGGCGGTGTAGACGTTAGGGATTACGATATTAAAACACTCCGTGATAACGTTGCAATGGTGCTTCAAAAGAACGAGTTATTTTCAGGCACCATAAAAGAAAATCTTCGTTGGGGTAACGAAAATGCGACTGATGAAGAGATTGTTGCGGCTTGCAAATTAGCACAGGCTGATGAATTTGTTACAACGTTTGCTGATGGTTACGACACCTATATCGAGCAAGGTGGTACCAACGTTTCGGGTGGACAAAAGCAACGCCTTTGTATTGCACGTGCACTTCTTAAAAAACCGAAAATTCTTATTCTTGATGACTCTACAAGTGCGGTAGATACTAAAACCGATGCGCTAATCAGAAAGGGATTTAAGGAATTTATCCCTGAAACCACAAAGATAATTATTGCGCAGCGAATTGCTTCTGTTGAAGATGCTGATTTAATTATTGTGCTTGATAACGGTAAAATTGACAGTATGGCCAAGCATGACGAATTACTTATGACAAGTAATATTTATCGTGAAGTATATGAACAACAAACAAGCGGAGGTGACAGTGATGAGCACTAATAGTGCTCCCCGTAATTTACCAAGGGGTGTTTCTGCTACCCGCAAGTTTAACGGTAATGCATTAAAACGTACTTTAAAAATGCTTTGGCAAAGCTATCCCGCATTGTTACCAACTGCGCTTTGTTGTATAATTTTCTCTTCTATTGTTGCTACAATGCCTGCTATTTTTAATCAAAAGATTTTGGCGGATATTGAGATGTTCTATCGTCAAGGCGACTGGGCAGGTGCTAAAGAAGTTATAATTCCTAAAATTATAATTCTAGCATCTCTTTATTTGGTATCTTTGCTTGCAGTATTTGCTCAAACTCAGCTTATGGCTTATATAACTCAAGGCTTTTTGGGTAAAATGCGTAAGAATGTGTTTGATAAGATGCAAACGCTTCCTGTTAAGTATTTTGACACCAATAAGCACGGCGATATTATGAGCCACTATACTAACGATATTGATGCTATCCGTCAGTTGATTTCGCAATCAATCCCGTCACTTATTCAAGCAAGTATTATTGTATGTACCGTATTTTTTATAATGCTTTGGTACAGTGTTTGGATTACGTTAGTGGTTATTGCAGGTGTGTTTTTCCTTTTTATTGTTACCAAAAAGGTTGGCGGCGGCTCGGCTAAATATTTTATCCGTCAGCAAAAGTCAATCGGTAAGGCGGAAGGCTATATTCAGGAAATGATGAACGGTCAAAAGGTTGTAAAGGTTTTCTGCCACGAAGATAAGAGTATAGAAGCTTTTGATAAGGTTAATAACGAGCTTTATGAAGATAGCCGTAGAGCACACTCGTATGCAAATATCTTAGGTCCTATCAATATGAATATTGGTAATATACTTTATGTTATTATTGCGACAGTTGGTGGACTTTTGTTGTTGGGCAACGTGTGGAATTTAAGCCTTTCGGGTATGGCACTTAGTATTAGTATTGTAATACCGTTCCTTAATATGACTAAGCAGTTCACAGGTAACGTTAATCAGGTTTCGCAACAGATAAACTCGGTAGTAATGGGTCTTGCAGGAGCTGAGCGTGTGTTTGAGCTTATGGATACTCCGGCTGAAGTAGATGACGGCTATGTAACACTGGTTAATGCTGTTATTGATGAAAACGGTAATATTACCGAAAGCGAAAAGCGTACAGGCCTTTGGGCTTGGAAGCATCCGCATAGTGACGGAACTCTTACTTATACACAGCTTAAGGGCGACGTAACGCTTACGAACGTGGACTTCTCTTATGTAGAGGGAAGACCTGTGCTAAAAAATGTAAGCGTATACGCAAAGCCGGGTCAAAAGGTTGCTTTTGTTGGCGCTACGGGCGCAGGTAAAACAACTATTACTAATCTTATTAATCGCTTTTATGATATTGAGGAAGGCAAAATAAGATATGATGGTATTAATATAAATAAAATCAAAAAATCTGATTTGCGCCGTTCGTTAGGACTTGTTTTACAGGAAACTAACCTATTTACAGGTACTGTTATGGAGAATATTCGTTACGGCAGACTTGATGCTACCGATGAAGAATGTATAAATGCAGCAAGACTTTCTGGTGCGGATGATTTTATTTCGCGCATGCCAAAGGGTTATGATACCGAGCTTTCAAACAACGGCTCAAACCTTTCACAAGGTCAAAGACAACTTATAGCAATTGCGCGTGCAGCAGTTGCCGACCCGCCTGTTATGATACTTGATGAAGCAACTTCGAGTATTGACACCAGAACCGAAGCTATTGTTCAAAAGGGTATGGATAGTCTTATGAAAGGCAGAACGGTATTTGTTATTGCTCACCGTCTTTCAACCGTTAAAAATTCCGACGTAATAATGGTGCTTGAAAAGGGCGAAATTATTGAACGCGGAAGCCATAAAGAGCTTATCGCTCAAAAAGGAAAATATTATAGTCTTTATACAGGCGCATTTGAGCTTGAATAGAAAAACTCCATTGGGAGACACTTCGTAAAGAAGTGTTCTCCCAATTTTCTTTTTATATAAAAATTGATACTTTTCGTTTGAAAGTGTCATAGTGGGTTACATACTTTAAAAGTTACCTATCTCAAAGAAAAAATAACGAGTGATATTGTGAGACGGGTCTCACAGTGATATTTTTGATAAATCAAAAGTTATATTAAAACCTGACGGTTTTAGTGATATTTTATTCTCCCCTTAAACTCGCGAAGCGAATAACACTCGGCAGTAGCCGAATATCACTGCGAAGCAATATAACTCGCCTTCGGCGAATAAAACTGAGGCACACTTCCTTACGGAGTGTGCCTCTTCGGGGAGTTTTTTGTTGCTATTTTTTTGAAAATGTGTTATTATCACCTTAATATATTTTGAAAGAAGTGCTTATATGAGTGATTACGCAAAGTATGTTGAAAAGCATAAAGAACTTATTTTAAATTCACTTGATTATCTTTGGAAAAATCCCGAAACGGGTTATAAAGAATGGAAAACCCATACCTATATGGAAGAGCAGTTCGCAAAGCTTGGTTACGAGCTTACTTTAGCAGGAGATATACCCGGGTTTATTGCAGAAATCGATACAGGTAAAAAGGGACCCACTGTGGCGGTTTTTGGTGAAATGGATGCTCTTATTTGCGGAACTCATCCCGAAGCCGACCCTGAGACCAATGCTATACATTCTTGCGGACACTGTGCACAGTCGGCGGCTCTTATAGGTCTTGCGGCTGCACTTAAAGAAGAAGGCGCGCTTGACGGTATGTGCGGTAAGATTAGACTTGTTGCAGTACCTGCTGAAGAATTGCTTGAAATTGAATATCGCGAAAGCTTACGCAAAAAGGGCGTAATTAAATATTTTGGCGGCAAGCCTGAGTTTATGTGGCGCGGTCTTTTAGATGGTGTGGATATGGCTTTTATGATTCATACTGGCGGTGATAGTGAACCAGGGTTTAATATAAACTATGGCTCTAACGGTTGTATTGCCAAAACTATGACCTTTAAGGGTGTCTCTGCACATGCGGGTGGCTCTCCACATAATGGTGTAAACGCATTATACGCTGCAAATTTGGCGCTTAATGCCGCTAACGCTTTACGTGAAACTTTTATAGATAATAACCATATTCGCTTTCATCCTATTATCACAAATGGCGGCGACGTGGTAAATGCTATTCCCGAAACAGTAACAATGGAAAGTTATGTTCGTGGCGCTTCTATGGAAGATATTGTAAAGGTTAATAAAAAAATCAATCGTGCCATGGCGGCATCGGCTGCGGCAATAGGTGCCAAGCTTCATTTGCGTGATATTCCGGGTTATTGGACAAGAAATTATCCTGATGATTTCCGCAAAGCTTTTGTAGAAGCTGCCGAGCAGGTTATCCCCGGAGTAAAAGTGTACGATAGTTGGGGTACTGCTTGTTCGGATATGGGGGATATAGGTGCTGTAATGCCTACTATTCATCCGAATGTTAGCGGGGGACAGGGTACTTTCCATGGCAATGATTTTCGTATAGTAGACGGCGAAACGGCTTGTGTTAAATCGGCTGAAGCGCAGTTGGTTCTTTTGTCGGTACTATTATCGGATGGCGCAAAGCGTGCTAATGAAATTATTGCTAATTATAAACCGCCGTTCGGTTCTATGCAGGAATATTTTGACTATGTGGATAAGCTAAATATCGATAGTGATGTAGTTGAATACGAGGGTAATGAAAAGGTAATTTTAAAATATTAATGCTTTGTGTAAGGGGAGTGTAAAAACTTCCCTTAATTTTTTTCTTTACTTTTTTGTTTCGGGGTATTATAATTAAAGAGCCAAACGAATTGAATATGTAATTATTGGGAGCTTTTTCTTTTTAATAAGGATTGGCTTTTTTGTGAAGACTATTACTGATGAATTTTGCAAAAATGCAAACTCAAATA
>JBGVDY010000331.1:0-1312 GCA_045119585.1 Acutalibacteraceae bacterium
AAATGAAGAAAATGGTATTGAAGTACCTGAAGAAATCACCTGCACCGTTGACCTTAATATTTCGGCGCATATACCTGAAGGCTATATTACGTCACTTCCTGCAAGGCTTGGTATTTACAAGCGAATAGCCGCTATTAGAAGTGGGGATGATGCAAGCGATGTTATAGATGAGCTTTGCGACCGCTTTGGTGAACCACCAAAGGCTGTTATGGGACTTATAGATATAGCACTTTTACGCAGTAAGGCGATTGAAAGCAGTATTAACGAAATCACCCAAACCGGAAATAACGTTATGCTTCATATAACCTCTATAAAGCCAGAGGTTATGGCTAAACTTTCGGCACACTTTGGCGCAAGGTTTAAGCTTTTAGCAAGCGAAAAGCCCGTATATTCAATAAAACTTCTAACAAAAGAAAATATTGCCGACTTCGTAAAGGAATTAGGAGAAATATTATAAATTTTAGTAGACATTCTAAAGCTTTTGTTATATAATTGATATGTTAATAATGTTTAAGGTTAATCGAAGCATATCTGTTTCGGTGTAAAATCTCTGATTTTACAACAAATTTTATTAAAAATTTGTCCTTATCCATTGCAATGAGTGTCGAATAGCTTTTTGGCGTTTCGACAAACCATAATCATTATAACAACATGGAGGATTTTTAAAATGAAAATTATTAAAAAAATAGCAGCCGTGCTTTTGGTTGCAGTTATGGTGCTTAGCATTTGCGGTTGCCATAAAAAAGATGAAATCGCAGTAACTATTGGCGATAACGAGTTCACTTCAGCTTACTATATGTGTGCTCTTATAAACGCTTATCAAGATGGTGAAGCCGAAGTTTACGAAACCTTATCTGAAGAAGAACAACAAAGCACCGATATTGATTATTTCTCTAAAAAAATTGGTAACAAAAGCTTTGGTGATTGGGTAAAAGACCGCGCTATTGAAATTTTAAAAACTGTATCTTACTACAAGACAGCTTGCGAAAAGAATAAAGTTGAAATTGATGATGATACTAAAACCGCTTCCGAATATTACGCTTCTGTAATTTGGCAAAGTTATTCGTCACTTTTTGAAGAAAACGGTGTAGGTCAATCTACCTTCACAAAATACTTTACAGAAGGCGCTCCCTCACAAATTACCGACTACGCTTTGTATTATATGATGGGAATCAGCACCCCTAACGATTATGAAGAACTTTACTTCCAACACCTCTATGGTAAAGATGGCGAAAAAGAAATCGCTGCTAAAACCATTAAGAAGGAACTTTACGATAACTATCTCATAGCTGACGTATTGGAAGTAACCTTT
>JBGVDY010000332.1:0-1630 GCA_045119585.1 Acutalibacteraceae bacterium
TACCCTTTCCTGCGATATCTTCTTCAACCTTTGCTTTTTCAGCTAAAACTTCGCTATCAGCAAAAACCGCATCTTTACTTTTTACCCTAACATTTACAGTTTCCTGAGCGTAAAGCTTAACGTTTTCGCAAAGCTTTGCAAGAGATAGTTTAGTATCGCAAACTTCTTCGGTAATCATAATAGCGGTTAATAGACCGTCACCTGTAGTAGCATATTTTTTAATAATAATATGACCCGACTGCTCACCACCAAGTGAATAATCCTTTTGTTGCATACATTCATAAACAAAACGGTCACCTACATCAGTAGTAGCACACTTCATACCCTCTTTTTCAAGACTTGCAATAAAGCCCGTATTAGACATTATTGTGGCTACAACCGTATTATCGTTAAGCATACCGCGTGATTTTAAACGCTTACCTAAAATATAAAGCATTTTATCACCGTCTACAACGTTACCGTCACCATCTACTGCAATACAACGGTCACAGTCACCGTCAAAAGCGAAGCCTAAATCCAAATGCTCTTCTTTGACTAACTTGCAAAGATTTTCAATGTGTGTAGAGCCACAACCCATATTTACATTAAGACCGTCAGGTGTATCGCCTATAACCCTAACCTTAGCACCTAATGCGCCGAATACAGACTTTGCAATCATCCACGAAGCACCGTTAGCGCAGTCAAGACCAATCTTCAAATCCTTATATGAATGAGATGCCAATGAAATTAAATATCCTATATAACGGTTTCTGCCTGCAGCATAGTCAATAATTTTACCAATGCGTTCTTTTGTAGCAAGTGGTAAATCTTCACCTACAGAGAATTGTGACATATCGCCGTCAAGATAATCTTCAATATATGCGGTAGTAGCATCATCAAGCTTTTCACCAAATCGATTAATAACCTTAATGCCGTTATCATAGAAAGGATTGTGTGAAGCAGTAATCATAATACCACAATCAAATTCATCCTGCTTGGTAACATAAGAAACGCTTGGTGTGGTGGTAACGTGAAGCATATAAGCATCTGCGCCTGATGCTGTAATACCTGCCACAATAGAATATTCAAGCATATAGCTTGAAAGACGTGTGTCCTTACCTATTACTATACGGGGGCGATAGTTTGCTTTGTCGCAACCCGAAAGCTGTGACGAATAATACCAACCCAAAAATCTACCAACCTTATATGCTTGCATAGAAGTAAGATTTGCATTAGCTTCGCCACGAAAACCATCGGTACCAAAATAGCGATTTTTCTTTTTTTCGCCTTTTTTCTCTATTTCAATCGGAACGTTAACCTGTAAAAGCTCATCTGTAGTTACACCAAACAAATTGCAAAGTAAAATAACCTTATCAATTTGTGGCAACGCTTGGTCCATTTCCCACTTTGAAACCGACTGTCTTGAAACCGAAAGTTTTTCAGCTAACTGCTCTTGAGAAATATCAGCATTTACGCGAAGCTTATAAATTTTTTCACCTATAGTCATTATAAATCAACCTCCTGTTTTATCCTTTATACCTAATGATATCATATTATCAAAAATAAAAGAATATATCCACCAACTTTAATTTGATTTTTCTGCAACTATAAGTTGCGTAAATATATCATTTTTTATTCCTGAGAAATAAAA
>JBGVDY010000333.1:0-4220 GCA_045119585.1 Acutalibacteraceae bacterium
TTATAAATAGAAAGTGTTTCAATAGTGGTTCCCGGATAGGTTGTCGCCATATAATCACCTTCCAATTGCTTTCTTGATTGTATTATATCACGCGGTCACGTGATTGTCAATAACAATCTTATGATTTTTTAATTCAATAAATTTACAGATTGATTTTTTATCTTATATTTGATATAATCATTAACAGTTTTTAAACTACTTTGAAAGGTATATTTATGAAAAAAATCTCAAAATCTTCTGAACTTCTTTGGCTACTTGGAAATATTTTCGTTGCACTTGGCGTTTCAATTTGTTCAAAAGCTAATCTTGGCGTATCTATGATTGCCGCTCCCGCCTTTGTTATTACCGATGCACTCAAATCGCTTTGGAATGGATTTTCCGTTGGTATGACAGAATATATTTTTCAAGGAATTTTACTTATTGTTTTGTGTTTGATTATTCGCCGTTTCAATTGGCGGTATCTACTCGCATTTGCTGTTGCTGTTATATACGGGTATACGCTAAACTTCTTTTTATTCTTACTCGGCGGCGTTTCCTTTGATATGGTAGCCTTGCGTTGGGTTATGCTTATTGTTGGGGATATATGCACAGCATTCGGTGTTGCTTGTTTTTTCCGTACCTTTATGCCACTGCAGGTTTACGAACTGTTTGTAGCTGAAATTTCTTCCCGTTTTAAAATCAACATTAACAAGGTTAAATGGTTATTTGATTTATCTTTGCTTATTGTATCAATCACTCTTGCATTCCTATTATTTGATGATGCAAAAACATTTGATTTTTCAACTATAGGCCACACCGCTTTTCATAGTATTGGTCTTGGAACACTTGTAACAACAGCCATCAACTCCCCTATCATCGCTTTAATGAGCAAACTTATAGATAAAACCTTTGACCCTACACCGGCATTTCCAAAGCTTGAAAAGTTACTTCGTAGAAACTGATTTATTTATCAAAAACGTTTTTTGATATAAAAAAAGCTCGGCTTTAAGCCGAGCTTTTAGTTTACTCTTAATTAGTCTTTAATCTTCTTAGGAAGAAATGCGATAGCAACTAAAGAGATAAATGCAGCTATAGCAACAAATACAGTTACATCACCGGTTTGAGGAGATAAAACATCGTTTTCCTTCTCAACCTTGTTTGCGGTTTTACCATCGGTAACAACTGCGAACTTTTCAAATTCTTCTTCAACTTCGAATACGAGCTTACCGTCTTTAACTTCAGGAGTAATTACAACTACTTCGTCACCATTTTGAGCCAAAATGTAAACTGAAGAATTCTTAGAAACACCTAAAACATTTAATGAAACAGAAAGCGGATAGTTAGCATCTTCATCTACTTCTACGTCATAGTGACCTACAACCTTAAGAGACTTGTCGCCTTTTTCGGTTTTAAGATCTGCTACGGTTTTCTGAAATTCTTTGTTAACCTTGCCATCAATTTTCTCAATAGCAAAATTCACTTCGTTATCATCACCGTCAACAGCTGTTACACCCGAAATAACGCCCTGTGCTTCTGCAGAAGGTGCCGCATAAGCAGTAACACCCATAGCTGCAACTAAAACTACCATTAATAGAATTGCCAATACCTTTTTCATTTTAAATTTCTCCTTTTAATTTGTTTTTATATAAAATAAATTTAAAACCGAATCGTATAACGCTGCTTCATCCACTTCAAAGGTTTCATACATACCATCGAAGCCGGTTTCACCCGAAAGTGAATTCATATTAAAGCTTGCGTTTGCCATTTGTGTTGCCAGAAATGATACTTCAGAAAGTTTAATATCTGTTACAGAATTCTTAGCAATACTCTTGTATACATTTACAGGAACCAATGCGTCTTTTTTGAAAGCTTTTTTTGCTTGTTTTATAAAACTTGTTATAAATAATTTTTGTCTTTCAAGTCGTGGAGCATGGGTCTCGCGGCGATGTTGTAAAAAATCCAAAGCTTTACTACCTTTAAGGGTAACTGTTTTACCCTTTTTCCAATTTGGATTAAAATCGGTCATATCATCGGGAATAACAATTTCTACCCCACCCACTGCATTTACTATATCATCAATTGCATCCATAAACACGGTATAGTATGCATTAATCGGAACATCGTACAAAAGACGGGAAACAGCCTTGCAAGTTAATAAGGTTGACTGCTCATCGTCCTTACCATAAACGTATGACAAGCATATTTGCGCCTTTTGAGTATCCAAATACTCGTTATCAATATCGTAAATATCAATTTCCGCTAAGGTATTACGTGATATTGCCAAAACGTTGAGAAGCTTTTTATTAGTATCAAGCGATAAAAGATACAATGCATCTGCTTGCCTATCCCTTTTATCTGTGTCGTTAGATTTATCAACACCAACACAAAGAATATTTATCAAATCTTCATTATAAACATAGGAATTACCGTTATAAAAAACTTCATCCTTGTCTTCGTAAGCATTTTCTTCGGTAAGACCATTATTTTCAAAGGTGAGTTCACTCCGAAGCTTTGCTTCACCAATTTTCACTAATACTAAAACTGTTGCCGAAACTAAAATTGCAACGGCTAATATTATACTTAAAACAATAATAAGCTTTTTGTGTTTAATTAGAGGGGTTTTGACTGTCATATATTAGCACCCCCGAAACGATAAAACGCTTATTTTTATTGTTCATACAAGTAGAAAGGGTTATAATCTTATCATCAGCAGTAACAGATATATCTTTCTTAAACTGAGAATTCATATCCCTAACCGACATAATATCTTCTAAATACGCGGTACGGTTTTCAGCAGTTTCAAAATTACGTGAAGCCAGAATATGTTTATTATCCCAAGTGCACGCAGCAAAAATCTCATACTTAAGAATACGATTTTCCATATAGATATTTATATAACGGTTTTCTTCAAAAAATTTGGCACCTCTAAATTTTTTAAGGCTTCCAAACATTGTACCGTTTTTCATATTGTGGCCATATATTAGCGTATTGAAATCTAAAAAATCTTTAGAATTATAATCTTCAGTATAAATTGAACCGTAAACCGAATACTTCTTCTCAACGTTGCGATTCAGATAAAACGCATTATTTTCATTTCGAAGTATAGGATAATCAACGGGGGTATTGGGAATATTTATCCACGCATAAATATCACCGTTTACTTTTTTAAGTTCTTTAAAATCAACCGGAACATCAACCTTTACCGTTTCCTGCTTTGATTCAGATGAAGATGCAGCAGAATAAGTACTGCCAAGCTTAGAGATTTCCGTTTTATCTATATAACCTTTTACAAAAAAAGCGACACATACGATAAACATTAAAATCGATAGTAAAAGTGCTATTTTCATAAAAACTTTTTTTATATTAATTATAACAATACACCTTCATAAATGAAATATTATAACCTAACGTAATTATACTACAGCCCATTTCATTTGTCAACTTGTATTATCGGAAAATATGGTGTATAATATATAAAAATTAAAAAAGGTATTAATTGTAAAAATGGAATTATGGAAATACTTAAAAGACACCAATAAACCTATTGTACTATACGGCATGGGCAATGGAGCAGATAAAATAATCGCCGTCTTAGAAAGCTTTGGAATAGAATTTAAAGGCGTTTTTGCAAGTGACGGTTTTGTAAGAAATAAACTATTTCACGGCTTTAAAATTTCAAGCTATAGTGAATTGAAAGAAAAATTCGGTGAAATGATTGTGCTTCTTTGTTTTGGCAGCAGCTTGCCCGATGTGATTGATAACATCAAAAAAATTGCAAGCGAGCAAGAACTTTATGCACCCGAAGTGCCTGTAATAGGCGGTGGACTGTTCACAGGAGAATATTATAAAATCAATAAAGAACATTTTGATTTTGTATATTCCCATCTAGCCGATGAAACGTCTAAAAAAACGTTTGAAAATATTATAAACTATAAATTAAGTGGAAAAATCAACTACCTATTAGACTGCGAAGTTGAAGCCGACGAGCCTTATAACGATTTTTTAAAGCTTGAACGTGAAACATTTTTAGATTTGGGCGCATATAACGGAGATACCGCTTTAGACTTTGCTACGCGTTGTCCCGATTATGAAAGTATTTTCGCAGTTGAGCCCGATATTAAAACCTTTAGAAAACTGCAAGCAAATACAAAATCGCTTAATAACATCAACCTTATAAACGCTTGTGTTTCCCATTCTTGCGGTTATTTACCCTTTGATATGCGTTCAGGTAGAAACTCTGC
>JBGVDY010000334.1:0-2860 GCA_045119585.1 Acutalibacteraceae bacterium
TTACAAAAATGCGCAATAAACCAAAATATCACTACTTTAAATTTGCTTTAAGTAAATTTTTACTTAAAATACCGTTTATTGGTAAACCAATGAATACGTTTATATTTAAGATAAAAGAAGTAATTAAGGGTATTGTATACAAAAATAATTTCTTTTCGTCATTAGGTCTTAACTATTTAGGTCCTGTTGACGGTCATAATATTCAAGCTTTGGAATCTCTATTTAATATTGCTAAAAGTTATCAAAGACCCACTCTTGTCCATGTTATTACAACAAAAGGAAAGGGTTATCACTTTGCTGAAACAAGTCCTAATAATTACCATGGTGTTTCTCCATTTGATATTGATGAAGGTGCTTCTAAAGACCAAAAATTAAATTTTTCTTCTGTTGCAGGTAATACACTTTGCGAAATCGCAAAAGAAAATACAAATATTTGCGCTATAACCGCTGCTATGACAAGCGGAACAGGACTTACTCATTTTTCTGAAGAATTTCCGGAACGCTTTTTTGATGTAGGTATTGCCGAACAACACGCTGTTACGTTTTGTGCCGGGCTTTGCAAAGGTGGAATGAAACCTTATTTTGCAGTTTATTCATCATTTTTACAACGCGCATACGATCAAATTATTCACGATTGTGCAATAGGTAACCTACCTATATGTCTACTTGTTGATAGAGCAGGTATTGTTGGTGAAGACGGGGAAACCCATCAAGGCTTATTAGACGTTTCTTTTTTAACCTCTATTCCAAACGTTGAAATTTATTCACCAAGTACTTTTAAAGAATTGGAATATGATATTAAAATTTCACAAAACAGTAATAAAATAACTGCTATTCGCTATCCAAGGGGTACTGAAAAAACAATAGATTATAGCTACGATTATAAATCAGAGTTTACTGTATTAAAAGGTGATGGTAAGCGTGCAGTCATATCTTATGGTAGATTATTTGCTAATGTTTTTGAAGCTAAAAAACTTTCAAATTTCGATATTGTAAAGCTAAATAAAATCTATCCTTTTAGTGAATCGTTAATAAATATACTTTTAACTTATGAAACGATTGACGTTTTTGAAGAAGTTGAAAAAAACGGTAGTATTGGTGAACATATTTTACCTGTGCTTAAAGAAAAAGGGTACAATGGTGAATTTAAAATTCATGCTATTGAAAATAAGTTTGTTCCTGCAAGTAATGTGGAAACTGCTCTTGCAAAAAACGGACTTGATATAGAATCTATAAGGAGTATATAATGGCAAAAATACGCTTAGACGTTGCTTTGGTTGAAAACGGTTATGCAGAAAGCCGTGAAAAAGCAAAAGCACTTATTATGGCCGGTATAGTTTATGTTAATAATCAAAAATCTGACAAGGCAGGAAATACTATAAAACCAGACGATATTATTGAAGTTAGGGGAGAAACCTTAAAATACGTAAGTCGTGGCGGTTTAAAATTAGAAAAGGCAGTTAAGGTTTTTGATTTTTCGTTAAAAGATTCTATTTGTGCCGATATTGGTGCTTCTACAGGTGGCTTTACTGACTGTATGTTGCAAAACGGTGCAAAAAAAGTATATGCTATTGATGTTGGCTATGGACAATTAGCTTGGAAGCTTAGAACAGATGAGCGCGTTGTTAATCTTGAACGAACAAACTTCCGTTACGTAACAAAAGAACAAATCACCGAAGATTTAGACTTTGCATCAGTCGACGTTTCGTTTATATCTTTATCTCTAATTTTACCTGTAATGCGTACTCTTTTAAAAGATGGCGGTCAGGCAGTATGTCTTATTAAACCGCAATTTGAAGCAGGTAAGGAAAACGTTGGCAAAAAGGGTGTAGTTAGAGATAAAAAGGTTCATATTGCTGTTATTGAAAAAATAATAGAACTAATAAAAGATAATAATTTTACTCTTTTAGGACTGGATTTTTCTCCCGTTAAGGGTCCTGAAGGAAACATAGAATATTTATGCCATATTAAAAAGACTGATACTTGCGAAATTTTAACCGATGTTACTGCAAGTATCGTTGTAGAAAATTCCTATAAAGCTTTACAGGAGTGATTTAATGATTATTGCAGTTTTACCTAATCTGGATAAACGCGGTTCATCTCAGGTTGTCGAAAGGTTAGGTACCCTACTTAAAAAAGAAGGTATTGAAGCATATCTACCTGATACTATTTGCAGTCCTAATTTTAAAACTGCGCCTGAAAATGAACTTTTTCGTATAGCCGATTTTATAATTACTATAGGCGGCGACGGTACCATAATACGTTATGCTAAACGCGCCGCTGTCGATAACAAGCCCATTTTAGGCATTAATGCCGGTAGACTTGGTTATCTTGCTGATGTAGAACAAAATGACTTACATCTAATAAACAAACTTAAAACTAACGAATTTACTGTTGAAGACCGTATGATGCTATCTGTTGAATTATATGAAAACGGTACTCTTATAAATACTTTCGATGCACTTAACGATGCAGTTATTACAAGTGGTTTTATTTCGCGCATTATTGATATTAGCGTAGCTGTTGGTAACGATACAATAAATTATCTTGCAGACGGTTTAATTGTTTCAACACCTACAGGCTCTACTGCTTATTCTATGTCGGCAGGAGGTCCAATTATTGACCCTATTGCGCAATGTGTTTGTATAACACCTATTTGTTCACATTCATTATCAGCTAAGCCTATTCTTTTAGGTGGTGATAAAGAGCTTACGCTAAAATCTTTTTCAAAAAAGCGTACCGAAATTTATCTTACAATTGATGGTAGAAAGGTTTGTAATGTAAAACCTTTTACTGAAATTAAGATTAAAAAATCTAAAAATACAGTTAAACTTATTAGACTTAATGAACACTCATTTTA
>JBGVDY010000335.1:0-2707 GCA_045119585.1 Acutalibacteraceae bacterium
AACCTGCACCGAGTGCCGTTGAAAATCAGACACTTGAAACTGAACCCCCGATGCACGTTGCTTGCGATTTTGATAGAACAGGGGAACTTATAGATGAGTTTGTAAAGCAAAAAATTGATAATGCTGAGTTTTGCCTTGTTGGTTGGAACCGTATGGGTCACGATGGCAGATATCCACAAATATTCCCTGTAGAACCACTTCTTGGCGGCGAAGAAAAGCTTAAAGCACTTATTAAAAAGGCGAAGTCTAACGGATATAATATTGTTGGTCACGATAATGCTTCTGATGCTTATACTGTATCTGAGCAGTGGGATGAAGAATACCTTTTAAAGAATAATGACGGAAGTCTACATAAAATTGATATATGGTCAAGTGGTAGAGCACATAAAATATGTCCTAAGCGTTATTATGAATTGTTTGCTAATGAACATTTAACAAAATTAAAGGAATTAGGATTTGAAGGAATTCATTATATTGACGTTATAACCATTCTTACGTTATTGGAATGCCACGATAAAAACCATCCGCTTACACGTCAAGAAGCTGCAGCGTGGTACAATAAACTTATGAAAGAATCTAAAGAGTTATTTGGCGGTATTTCATCCGAATCGGGTTATGATTATGCTTCTTCTGTGTTAGACTTTGCTTTGTATACGTCTTTTTTCTTATCGGGTGTAGGTTTACCCGAAATTGTTGACGGTCCAATTCCGTTTTGGCAATTAGTTTTCCATGGTATTATTCTTTATAATCCGGGAACTTTTACACTTAATTATGCGGCAAAGGGTATAGAAAACCGCTTAAGATACTTTGAATACGGCGGCAGACCTTTGGTTTGCGTTTATGCTAATTTTGCCAACGGTAAAGATTGGATGGGTAGGGAAGATATTCGTTGCGATAGTGATGAAGAAATGGTAGAATCCGTATCTAAAATTAAGCTTATGTATGAAGACTATAATTGGCTTAAAGAAGTAAGATTTTCATATATGGAAAGTCATAACGAGATTGCAAACAAGGTTTACGAAATTGTATATTCAAACGGTATTAAAGTTACCGTTGATTACAATAATTCTACTGTAAGTATGAACGGAAACGGGATAAATAAAGTATTAAAAATTTCATAAATTTTAAAAAGCCTGTACTTATCATAGTACGGGCTTTGTCTTTATTTTATTGAAATGTATTTTTCATTGTGATATACTATAAAAATAGGGAATAGGGGTGCGGAAACTTGAAGAAAATTGATTTGAATAAGTTAGACAGCTTTATAGAAGACTACTACAACCGTAATAAAAATTCGGGGATTCTTAGAATTACATATAAAGATGAAATATTATATGAAAAATATATTGGTTATGCGAATATAGAAAACAAAGTAAGATTTACAAAAGACTCTATATTTACTTTTTATTCTCTTTCGAAGCCTTTTTGCGCTATAGGGTTGCTTAAACTTGCTGATAAAAACTTAATTGATATTGATGCACATCCGTCTAAATATCTACCCGAAGCTAAGGGATTCGACAGTAAGGTGACTATACGCCATCTGCTACACCATATAAGCGGTTTGCCTGATTTTAATCAAACTGCAAAGTTTGAACAAAAATATAAAACAGGTTTTTCTCATGAACTCAGGACACATTTAAAGGAATTAACTGATTATCCAATGGTATTTGAACCTGCCACAAAGGGAATGTATGCAAATATTAACTTTATAATTCCTGCTTTGATTATTGAAAATGTTACGGGTATGAGTTATCAAGAATATATGAAAAAGGAAGTTTTCGAGCCGCTTGGTATGAAAACTGCAAGTGTTGATAACGAAAAAGTGACAGCATTAAATAATCGTGTAACTGGTTATGAAATTGATGAAAATAAGAATATAATATCTGTGGATAGAATGTTGAATTGGGTTTTGGGTGCAGCCGATATTATTGGCACTGTTGATGACGTATACTGTTTAAATAGGGCTATTAAACATAACCTTTTATTAAAACCTGAAACTTGGGATGAGGTTTTAACACCGTCACCCCTTAATTCAATGGGTATGGGATGTACTGTTAGTACTTGGCATAATAAAATACGCATAACACACAATGGTGGATGGGATGGTTTTAGAACCTTACATATTCAACTTCCTGAAGATGATTTTGATATAATATTTTTATCAAATTCAGGGTGGGGTAATGCTCGTAATGATTTCGCCGAAGCTATTCACGATGCTTTTTACGGATGCGATAATTCTGTATCACAAGAAATAAAAATGGATACAGGATATGCAAAATAGATATTTTAAAACCCGCGTTTAAAAGAACGCGGGTTTTAAAATAAAAATTTTACTTTGTTAATAAATCAATAATGGTAGAATAAATTTCTGTTGGATTACTTAAAAACTTTTCTTTTATGTGTATCGCTTGGTCTTCGTCAGATACCATAAGTTTAATACTCATAAATGGTGTATCATCATCGATTGCAGAGCATGTGATAAAAGTTTTATTTTCCTCACGGGAAATTTTAATATCGGTTTCTTTGGTGTTTTTAAAACGCGTATACATTTTAAGTGCAGCATTATAAGCCCTTTCTTTAACAACAATTGAAAGGGTGGATTTAAGTGTATTGGCAATATCTTTTCCGCTTTCAGTGATAACGTAGGTATCATCATCACTACTTACAAGCTGCAAGTGACCGTTTTTGCATAGGTAATCAATAGAAT
>JBGVDY010000336.1:0-5955 GCA_045119585.1 Acutalibacteraceae bacterium
GTGTATCCGCTTTTAATTGCCTTTATTATGGATTCTGTATCGTTATTTTTTGCAAAGACAATAGTAAATCTTCTTGCAAAGCTTATTGTTTTTGAGAAGTCGTGATTATGTGAATCAGACGAACCAACAGGGGGTAGATATTTTCCTTGTAACGCTTTTTCTTGCCAAAGGGCGAGTTGTTTGTTATAGTTTGTGTTTTTTATTTATAATTAGTAATAATTTAATCTTCAATAGCGGCCTTTTTCTTAAAGAAACGACTAACTATAGATGGGTCAAATTTAGGCTTGCGATCATAAGTATAAAGCCCGTTTTGTTCTTGCTCAACGTTTGTAAGCTGAGTATAGCAAAGTCCCATAATGCAGGGATTTTCCAAAATGGCATCGGTTAGCCCTTCAAGGCGGGATAAAAATTCTTCTTCGGTTTTGGGAGTATTTCCGTATCCCCATCCGTTATTATCCATACTCCAAGCAATTCCGCCGTATTCGCTTATAAAAACAGGAAGGCCAGGGGTATATTTTTGTCGGTCTAAATACCTTGCGGCTTTATTTGGTGCGGTACATGCTAAATCCTCGAAAGTGCCATCAATAGGAAGATTTTTATAACAATTGCGTAATATATCGGGGTTTTGTTCATAGTTGTGAACGTCGTAAATATCGGTCATTTCGTGATAGTTACCGCTAGTATCAATGCAAGGGCGGTAGGGGTCAGCAACCTTTGTTGCAAGATAAACGTTTTTTAAAACGCCGTCAAACTGTTTACGTCCATAACGATCCCAAGTTTCATTAAAAGGACACCAACCAATAATGGATGGATGATTATAATCACGTTCAATTTCCTGAAGCCATTCGGGAAGTATTACTAAAATACTCTCAGATCTTGTATGGTCTAAGCCCCAGTTGGGATATTCGCCCCAAACAATGTAGCCTAATTTATCGCAATGGTAAAGGAAACGCTCTTCAAATACTTTTTCGTGAAGTCGAGCACCATTAAATCCCATAGCCATTGATAATTCAATATCATTTTTAAGGGCGTTATCGGATGGTGCAGTGTAAATACCATCGGGATAAAAACCTTGATCCAAAACTAAACGCTGAAAAACTGATTTTTCATTAAGTAGGAATTTATAACCGTCTAAGCGAACAGAACGTAAACCAAAATAACTGTCTACACGGTCTTCATTAAATGTTAAAACAAGATCGTAAAGTCTACCGTTTCCAATTTCCCATAGGTGTGCTTCTGCAAGGTCGATATGTAAGCGGGTTAGACCACCACCTGTAGCAACTTCGGCTTTACCCATAAACTCACCTTCGTAGAATGCCTCGGCCTTTAGTATTCCTTTACCCAAAACAGTTGCTTCAATATCAACACTTCCATTTATAGCGTTTGGAATATATTTTGCTTTTTGAATGTAATCTTTTGGGACAAATTCTAACCAAACGGTTTGCCAAATTCCTGTGGTACGAGTGTAATAGCAACCGTGTGAGTAGTATTGGGTACTTTGTTTACCTGATGGGATAAGTGGGTCGCGAGTGTCATCCTTAGCATAAACGCAAAGAGTGTTGCTACCAACTTTTAGATTTTCGGTAATATCAAACGAGAAAGAAACAAAACCACCTTTATGACTGCCGATTTTTTGCTCGTTGATATATATAGTAGCTTCGTAATCAACCGCACCAAAATGAAGTATTACTCTACCTTTTAGTTGTTCTTCAGTTATTGAGATTTCTCTACGATACCATACTGCATTAAGAAAATCAACATTTCCTATACCTGACAACTTGCTTTCAGGACAGAAGGGAACATTTATTTTCATGGAATATTTGAAATCATCCTTATAAAAGCCACGTTCAAAGCCACTTACGCTTTTATCAATTTCAAATTGCCATTCACCATTTAAATTTTGCCAATGATTGCGCATAAATTGCGGTTTTGGATGTTCAGTTCTATAAATCATAGATTTATACCTCCTTGCTTTATGCTTTAATAATAAATGAAAATAAGTAAAAAGAGAAGAATGAATGCTATTAAAAAAATTGACATTTCCTATTTTTGTGTTATCATTAAATTGAGGTGATGATTTTGATTAATATCACGCAGCTTAGACACGCCTATCCTGAAAAAGCAGGGTTTTATATAAGTAGACCTAACGGATATGGCGAATATACACTTTTACATTTTTATAATAGTGTAGAGATGCTTGTGGATGGTAAACTTGTAAAAACTGAGCCACATGCGGTAATTCTTTATGATATTGGCACTCCACAATATTTTAAAAGTGAAATGCCTTTAGTACATGACTGGATGCATTTTAACGGTGAATTTCCCAAATTTGTAGCAAATTGCGCTTTTAAACCGGATAAAATATATTATCCGCGCCCACACGCTTTCATTACTCAGCTAATACGCGAGCTTGAAAGTGAATATTATGGTGATTTACCTGAAAAAGAATGCCTTATACAGCTAAAAACACAAGAACTATTTATTAAATTAAATAGAGCGGTAGAACCTCATCCCATTACTGAAATATCAAAGGAGACAGTAAAGGCTTTACGCTATTTACGTGGCGAGATGTTTTCAACCCTTAAAACTAATTGGACTATTGAAGAAATGGCGAAGCGTGTTGCAGTAAGTCCATCTAGAATTTATCCGTTATATAAAAAGGTTTACGGTATTTCGCCTATGGCTGACCTTATAAATGCAAGAATTAATTCAGCCAAAAATATGCTTGCTGTGGGGAATGAAAAGGTAGAAGATATAGCTTGGAATTTAGGTTACCAAAACACAACACACTTTATTCGACAATTTAAGCAAAAGGTTGGCTGTACTCCGGCTCGCTATAGAAAGGAGCAAAAGTTAGAGTATAGATGATTTTTGAATTTGCGGTTAGTAATCTAATAGAGTGGGGAAAAATTAAGAAAATAAACATGATACGACTTTATAATATATCTTTTTTAATACAGATTAATTATGCTGTTTTTATTATAGATTTTTTACTATTGTGATTGATTTGTATATTAATATATGCTATAATACTATTATAAAAATTTTTAAAGGGGAATTAAAATGAAAACAAAAAAACTAATTGCATTTTTATTGGCCGTTATTCTCGTTTTTGCCGGTTTGCCGACAATTACATCTTCGGCAGCAGAAGCTTATAACATTGGCAAATGGTATTATGATTTCACAAAAGATAACTATACCAAGTCTTGCTATTCTACTGCCTTCGACCTTGCTAATGACGGCGTTTTAAAATTTTATTCAGACCGTCTTTTAGATAAAAACGGTTCTGTAGCATCTATGTCATACTATATCTATAGATATGATAACAATATTCTTGGTGAAGAGGTTTGGAGCGTTAGATCTAACCATTTTGATGCTGCAGTCACTAATTATGAACGCTTAGTTGGTTTACAAAAAGGTCGCTATGTATTAGAAGTTCGTCCTTCGCTTTATTCATCAAGCATACCTACAGGCGGCGCACTCCGTCTTATATTTGGTCTTGCTTTTGTTGATTTTGATTGCTACGAAACTGAAGCAAACAACGACAAGGCTACTGCAGATGTTATGGCATTTAATAAACCAATGCATGGTTATACCGATAATACAGAAGATTATTTTTCAATAACCGTTACTAAGGATACAATTGCCAGAATTAAAATAAAAAATTATGCTAAACTATGCGAAAGCGGTGTTTACGTCAAGCTACTTTCCTCCACGGGCACATCACAAGGTTTATATTCCTTTAACGCTGCTGCCGGTAGTGACCATCACTATTTTGATGTAATGCTTAATAAGGGCACAAACTATATTAATGTTACTTCATTCTACAAGGGTCAGGCTGACTACTGTTTAGAAGTTTCGGATAATGTTGTTGTTCCGGCACCTACAATCAATAATTTAAAAATAAGCGGAACAAAGGTTGAAGTTTCTTGGAAACAACTTTCAGGTGTTACAGGTTACGAGATTTGGCGTAAAATCAATAAAGGAAGCTGGGAACGAGTGTTAAAACCCGGTAGCAATACAATCGGTTTTTGGCAGTCTGGTACTGATTTCTCAAAAACCTATCAATTTAGAGTACGCGCCTATAAAACTGTAGGCACCACAACCCTATACAGTTCTTGGTCTAAAATTAAAGCACTTAACCCAACACCAACCAATATTAAGCTTTCAACAACCTCTTACACATATAATGGTAAGAAGAAAACACCTAAGGTTACAGTTAAGGATAAAACAGGTAAGACCTTAAAAGAGGGTACGCATTATACCGTATCTATGGCTTCCGGAAGAAAGAAAATCGGCAAGTATAAAGTAACTATAACCTTTAAGGGCGATTATACCGGTAAGAAAACCGTTTATTTCAAGATTAACCCCAAGAAGACTAGTGTTTCAAAAGTGACTGCAGCTAAGAAGAGTCTTAAAGTAAAACTCAAAAAGCAAACTTCTCAAACATCAGGATACCAAATTCAGTATAGCACTTCCAAGAAGTTTAAGAGCGCTAAAACAGTTACAATTAAGAGTAACAAAACAACTTCAGCTACAATAAAGAGCTTGAAAGCTAAAAAGACATATTATGTTCGTGTTCGCACTTACAAGACTGTAAGTGGAACTAAGTTCTATTCAAGTTGGTCTAGCGCAAAGTCTAAGAAAACTAAATAACAAAAACGGCACTTCTTTATGAAGTGCCGTTTTTCTATGCTTTAAAAATTTAATTGGGTTTATTTAAGAAATTCGTAATAATCCTTTTTCTCGAAAGTGAGTCTTTCCCAATCAGCAGGTGCATCGCCGTAATCCGGAACATCCATTGGCATACCGCCCTTCATAGCTGAAAGGTGAGCTGTAAGACCGGGGAGAGTGTATCTTGCGGAATCCCAAGCGTTGTTGGGTGGCAATTTACCCGAAACTACTGCTCTCATAAAATCATCTACCAAGAATGGGTGAGAGTTATAGTGAACAGTATCAGGACAACTTCTGAATGCAAGCGGAAGTCTATCAACGTCGTGAATGGGAGCGAAGCCTCTGTGAGCAGGCTCGGAAATAGGATATGTATTAACGTCAAATGCGTTTTCGTTCTTTAAGCGAGTATAAGTATTGGTGTTAAGAAGGTCGCTTACATAGTCTATTCTTGTATCATCAACACCTGAAGGAGTACCCTTAATGAAAACGTGTTGTGTAACAGAACCTTCATAACCGCATTTATCACCATAGAAGCAGGTTATGTAAGAAGATGGCTTGTGGGGTATACCTGCACGACGGAACTCGTTAATACGTGCAATACCGCCGCCTGATAATTCCATAAGTGCTGTTTCGTTTGAGAATGGGTTATCCCAATTGTTTTTGCCTTCACCGAATACGCCATCTTCGTGGTTATCACGGTAACCCATACAAGAAACCTTTTTAACGTATTGGTCGGTTGCGGAAAGAATCATTGAAGTTGAGTGTGTGCCGTAAAACATTGGTGGAATACCTGCAACGCGTTTCCAATCCTTACCGCCAGATGCTGCAAATGCATAATAGAATGTTGCCATATCGTGATAATACTGTGCTTCACCGTAAACGAATTTACCAAATGCACCTTTACGGTATTGTTCACGGCAGAAAATAGCGCAAGGGAAGTAGTAACATGTTTCACCTGCCATATATGTAAGACGGGTTTCTTTTACAATTTCAATAATCTTAGCAATATCTTCCTCACTGGTTGCCATAGGAACCGCGCTATAAACGTGCTTACCTGCTTTAAGGCAATCAATAACCATGCTACCGTGAAGTTGACGTTGTGTAAAGATTGCAACGCAGTCAATATCCTTACCATTAAGTAAAAAGTCTTCTAAAGATGAAAAGGTACGTGTGATTCCGTGCTTTTTGCAAGCTGTTTCGCAACGCTCGGGTACAATATCTGCAACCGAAACTTCGCTAACATCAGGATGGTCTCTAAATAGTGGGATAAAGAAATCCGAA
>JBGVDY010000337.1:0-4020 GCA_045119585.1 Acutalibacteraceae bacterium
TTATGAATAACAACATCTTTAACGCACATTATAAAAATCTCCTTAGCATACATATTAATTTTTACATGATTATTATAACACATTTAATGCAATAGTCAATTATTTGTGAAAAAGTTCTAATATTTATCCAACAAATTTATGTTTAAACCACATCGATTTGTGCAATTTTATCACAATTTTAAAGCATATTTTCGATTTTTTTCAAAATTTTCTTATCTTTCTCGCTTAAATCCGACTCAGACAGCATATCGGGGCGTTTTTCAATTGTTAAAAGTAACGATTTACATCTACGCCAATCTTCAATATTCTTATGGTTACCTGAAAGTAAAACCTCAGGCACTTCTCTACCCATCCACACTGGTGGGCGGGTATATTGCGGGTATTCTAAAAGACCTGAAAAATGACTTTCTTCACTAAAGCAAAGCTCGTCCGACAAAACACCCGGCAGCATTCTGCAAACCGCATCTGCAACTGTTAAAGCAGGTAACTCGCCACCCGTGAGCACAAAATCACCTATAGAAATTTCTTCATCAACTATTTCTTCTATAACACGCTCATCTATACCCTCATAATGTCCACATAAAAGTACCAAGCGGTCAAGCTTTGAAAATTCAATAGCCTTTTGCTGATTAAAGGTTTTACCCTTAGGGGACAAATATACCAAATGCGGTTTTTCTTCACCTTCGTTATAAAGGCTTTTGTATGCGTTGTATATCGGCTCTACAGCCATAACCATACCCATTCCGCCACCGTATGGAGCATCGTCAACCTTGTTGTGCTTATTATTGGCAAAATCACGAATGTTAGTACAAACAATTTCTACCTTATTATTTTTTCTTGCGCGACCTATAATGCTCTCACTCATTACGGTCTCGCACATTTCGGGAAAAAGGGTTAAAATATCAATCCTCATCTTCGAAAATTCCTTTCAAAGGTCTAATATAAGCGCTTTCCTTTTCTATATCAACACTTACCAAAACTTCATCTATAACAGGAATTAAATATTCTTTATCGTTTTTCTTTATATGCCAAACGTCGTTAGCGCCGGTCTGAGAAACATCAGTTATTTCGCCGTAAACACTACCATTATCAGCATCGTAAACCGTAACACCTATTAAATCGGTTATAAAATATCTGCCTTCAGGTAATTTTACATCCTTACGGTCCATATAAAGAACAGTATTTCTAAAGCTTTCGGCTTGTTCAATACTATCTACGCCTTTAAAGGTTACAATTGATATATTTCCGTGAGGTTGTACCCTTAAAACTGTAAGCTTTCCTTCCCCACTGTCACTTGTATATAAATATTTAAACTGTTTCAGAAAATCATTATCATCTGCCCAAACCTGAACACGAGTAGCACCCTTTACGCCATGGGTACCAACAATTTTTCCTACTTCAAGATATCTCTTTTTCATAATTACTCCTAAGTAAATACCCCCAACTCAGTGGGGGTATTGATTACTTTAGTCTTAGTCGATTTCAACTGCAACCGATTCACCGGCTTTATTAGCAGCGGCACGAATAACAGTGCGAATAGCCTTAGCAATTCTGCCCTGTTTACCGATAACTCGGCCAACGTCATTTTCAGCTACCTTTAAATGATAAACAGTAACACCTGCTTCATTAGGCTCATCAACTACAACTTTTACTTCGCTTGGGTTCTCAACAAGACCCGCAGCGATAGAAACTAATAAATCTTTCATTTCTTACCTCACATAAGCTTACAAATTAAAGAACACCGTTCTTTTTAAGTAAAGCTTTAACTGTATCAGTAGGTTGTGCACCGTTAGCAATCCATTTCTTAGCCTTTTCGCTATCAATGTTTACTGCAGCGGGATCCTTAGTGGGGTCATAAGTACCGATTTCTTCGATGAAACGACCGTCACGTGGGAATCTTGAATCAGCAACAACTACACGGTAGAAGGGAGCACGCTTAGCACCCATACGACGAAGTCTGATTTTAACTGCCATTTAAAACACCTCCAAATTTAAAATTATATTTTTAAAGATTAAATATCTTAAAAACCAAATCCACCGGGCATATTCATATTGCCCATATTACCCATTTGACGCATCAAGTTACGCTTGCCGCCTTTAGAGTTCATTTGCTTGAACATTTTTTTCATTTGTTCGTACTGCTTCATAAGCTTGTTTACTTCTTCAACGCTAACGCCCGCACCTGCGGCAATACGCTTTCTGCGCTGACCGTTTATAATGTCGGGTTTTGCACGTTCCTTTTTGGTCATAGAAGTAATAATTGCTTCGGTTCTTAAAAGAGCGCGGTCATCAATATCAACGTCTCTAACCTGTTTTTCCATACCGGGTAGCATTGAAATTATGCTCTTTAAAGAGCCCATTTTTTTAATTTGCCTAAACTGTTCTAACAAATCATTTAAATCGAACTTGTTTTCAACAAGTCTTTGTGCTGCACGTTCAGCTTCTTTTTGGTCAATTTCAGTTTCAACCTTCTCAATAAGAGAAAGTACGTCACCCATACCCAAAATACGTGAAGCCATACGGTCGGGGTGAAATTCTTCCAATTTATCAAGCTTTTCACCAACACCCGCAAACATTATTGGCTTACCGGTAACTGCTTTTACCGAAAGCGCCGCACCGCCACGAGTATCACCATCGAGCTTGGTTAAAATAACACCGCTAATTTCAAGAATATCGTTAAAAGACTTAGCAATATTAACTGCATCTTGACCTACCATTGAGTCAAGCACAAGAAGAATGTTATCAATCTCAACCGCTTCATTAATACGCTTAAGTTCATCCATAAGCTCTGTATCAATATGCAAACGACCTGCGGTATCCAAAATAACGAAATCGTGACCGTAGTCCCTAGCGTGAGCTACTGCTTTTTTAGCAATAATTTCAGGTTTTTCAGTACCCATTTCAAAAACGGGTGCACCTACCGCTTTACCTACAACCTTTAACTGCTCAATAGCGGCAGGACGGTAAATGTCACACGCTACAAGCATTGGTCTATGGCCTTTATCCTTTAAATGCTTTGCAAGCTTTGCTGAGTGGGTAGTTTTACCCGAACCTTGCAAACCGCACATCATAATTACGGTTGGTATCTTATTAGAAGTTTTAAGACGCGCCTGCTCGCTACCCATAAGGGCTGTAAGCTCATCCCTTACGATTTTGATAACCATCTGCGGAGCAGTAAGACTTTCCATAACGTTTTCGCCAATGCATTTTTCGGTAACGGAATTTGTAAAATCCTTAGCCACTTTATAGTTGACATCGGCTTCTAAAAGTGCCAAGCGCACTTCGCGCATAGCAGTTTTAACATCGCTTTCAGACAATTTGCCGCGAGAGCGTAATTTCTTAAAAACAGATGCTAATTTATCGGATAAACTGTCAAATGCCATTATTACACTCCTTACAAATTATTTATAATATCTAAAATATCGGTTATAGCATTTTCATCGCCATCGGCATACTTAGCAGAAAGTTCTTTTAAAGCCATAAACTTTTTACAGTAACCGCACTTTTCTTCCAAAGACATTAACTGCGCTTCGGCACGCTTAATTTGATCACGTACACCCTGACGTGTTATACCTTCATTTTCGGCAATTTCTGCCAAAGACAAATCTTCGTTATAATAGTATTCGGTAAGCATTTTTGCCTTTTCATTTAAAAAGTTACCGTATACATCAAGCAGGGCTGAAATATATAAATTTTTAGTCATACTATCCCCTACTTTCCTTAAACCTTTGGTAGTATAACACACAAAGCACCGCCTGTCAAGTATTTTTCTTTACAGGCGGTGCATAATTTTAAATTTCACCTATTAAAACGTCATTTTTGCGATGTGTTATCCTAACGGGGTGTATTTCCCCCATATTTACATTGGCATTTTCAGTCATAACACGGCAATAGTTTTCGGTATAACCTTCATTCTCGGCTTCAAAAAGCACGTCCATAGTTTTACCTATAAATTTATCCAAAAACTCTTCTTCCGTTTTAATTGTTGCTTCAATCATACGCTTTGAGCGGTCAGCCTTA